>JAHINZ010000203.1 GCA_018895795.1 Alphaproteobacteria bacterium | reverse complement strand
TCAGCACCGGCGCGGAAGTCTTCCGCATCGTCCGCGACAGCCGTCTGGAGCTGGACGCCGAAATTCCCGAGACCGACCTGATGCTGGTCAAGGCGGGCATGCCGGCCCGGATCGTCTCCGAGCAGGTCGGCGAGGTTTCCGGCCGCGTGCGCATCGTCACCTCCGAGGTCAATCCCTCGACCCGCCTGGGCGTCGCTCGCGTCGCCCTGTCGGCCATGGGCGACTTCCGTCCCGGCATGTTCGCGCGCGCCACCATCCAGGCCGGCGACCAGGCGTCGCTGACCGTGCCCAGCGCCGCCGTCCTGTACCGTGAGAATCGCCCGGGCGTATTCGTGGTCGACGCCCAGAACCATGTCCACTTCCGCCGCATCGCCATCCTGGCCACCACCGCCAAGAGCATCGCCGCCAGCGGCCTGTCGGTCGGCGAGCGGGTGGTCGTGGACGGCGCCGGCTTCCTGGGCGAGGGCGACCCGGTCCGGATCGGCGTCGCCACGCCCTCGACCGCCTCGAAGTCGGCCCGCTAGGAGCCTGGCGCGATGAACAACATCTCATCCTGGGCGATCAAGAACCCGATCCCCGTCATCCTGCTGTTTTTCCTGCTGACCATCGCGGGGATCTCGGGGTTCCGCACCATGCGGATCAACAACAATCCCGACGTCGACCTGCCCTTCGTCGTCGTCACGGCCGTGCGCCCCGGCGCCGCGCCCAGCGAGCTGGAGACCCAGGTCACCCGTCTGGTCGAGGACTCGATCGCGGGTCTTGGCCAGGTGCGCCACATCAACTCCACCGTCGTCGACGGCGCCTCGACCACCTTCATCGAGTTCGAGTTGGGCGTGGACCACGAGCGGGTCACCAATGACGTGCGCAACGCCATGTCGGGCCTGCGCGGCTCGCTGCCGCAGGACATGCAGGAGCCCACCGTCACCCGGATCGATATCTCGGGCGACCCGCTGATCACCTATGTGGTCAAGGCCCCGACCCTGACGCCCGAACAGCGAAGCTGGTTCGTCGACAACGAGGTCAGTCGAACCCTGCTGGCCATCAAGGGCGTCGGCGAGGTCAATCGCCGGGGCGGCGTGGATCGCGAAATCGAGGTGGCCCTGGACCCCGACCGCCTCGCGGCGCGCGGCGTCACCGCCGCCCAGGTCAGCCAGGCCCTGGTGTCGTCCAACGCCGACCTGCCCGGCGGCCGGGTGACCATCTCGGGCTCCGAGCGCGCCATCCGCACCCTGGGCGCGGCCGGTTCGATCGACCAGCTGCGCGACACCCGCACCCCGCTCAGCAGCGGCGGCAATGTCCGACTCGCCGACCTCGGCTCGGTGGAGGACCGCTGGGCCGAGCCCCGCTCGCGCGCCCGCTATGACGGCCAGGAAGTCGTCACCTTCAACATGGTCCGCGCGCGCGGGGCCAGCGAGGTGCAGACCGCGCAGAAGGTCCGCAAGGCCGTTGAGAAGCTCGACAAGGCGCATCCCGAGCTCGAGATCAACGAGATCACCTCCAACGTGAAATATATCGAGGACAGCTATATCGCCTCGATGGAGGCCCTGATCCTGGGCGCGGTCCTGGCCGTGCTGGTGGTGCTGTTGTTCCTGCGCGACTGGCGCGCGACGTTCCTGGCCGCCGTGGCCATCCCGATGTCGCTGTTCCCGACCTTCGCGGTGCTGGCGCCGATGAACCAGTCGCTGAACAGCGTCACCCTGCTGGCTCTGTCCCTGACGGTCGGCATCCTGGTCGATGACGCCATCGTCGAGATCGAAAACATGGTCCGCCACATGCGCGGCGGCAAGACCGCCTATGCGGCGGCCATGGAAGCGGCCGACGAGATCGGTCTGGCCGTCGTGGCCACCACCTTCACCATCGTGGCGGTGTTCGCCCCCGTCGGCTTCATGCCAGGCATTATCGGCCAGTTCTTCAAGGCCTTCGCCCTGGCCGCCTGTATCTCGGTGCTGTTTTCGCTGGTCGTGGCGCGTCTGCTGACCCCGCTGATGGGCGCCTACATGCTCAAGGCCAACCACGATCACGAGGACAAGGACCCCTCGTGGATGGCGCCGTATCTCCGGAGCCTGAACTGGGGCCTGAACAATCGCTGGAAGGTCCTGTTCATGGCCATCCCGATGATTCTGGCCACCGGCTTCCTGGCCACCCGCCTGCCGTTCGAGTTCCAGCCGGCGGCCGACCGCGGCCGCGCGCCGTTCTCTGTCGAGCTCCCACCGGGCGCCACGCTGGACGAGACCGACTCCATCGTTCAGCGCATGACCAAGGAGCTGCTGGCCCGGCCCGAGGTGGTCGGCGTCTACGCCTCGATCGGCGCCAACAGCGCCGTCAACACCGCCACGCTCAACGCCGACCTCGTCGACAAGAAACAGCGCATGGGCCAGCAGGAATTCAGCCGCCTGATGGTCGACCACTTCGCCGCCATTCCCGGCGCGCGGATCGGCGCGGGCTCGAACAACGGCGGCGGTCCCAGCGACGGCACCAGCTTCACCCTGCGCCTGCTCAGCGACAACGGACCCCAACTCGAAGCCGCCGCCCGCGCGGTGGAAGCCCAGATGCGCAACGTCCCGGGCCTGGCGCACGTGGTCAACACGGCCTCGATCGCCCGCCCCGAGATCGTCGTCCAGCCCCGGCCGGACCAGGCCGCGCGAGCCGGCGTTTCCGCCGGCGTGATCTCGCAGGCCGTGCGCGTGGCCACCATCGGCGACGTCGCTCAGAACCTGCCGAAATACAATCTGGGCGACCGCCAGATCCCGATCCGCCTGCGCCTGACCCAGAACGCCCGCGAGGACATGGCCGTCCTGCAGACCCTGCAGGTGCCCAGCGCCAACGGCCCCGTGCCGCTGAACGCCGTGGCCGACGTGCGCTTCGGCGCCGGTCCCTCGCAGATCAGCCGTCAGGACCGCTCGCGCGTCGCCACCATCACCGCCGAACTCAACGGCATCGTGGTGGGCGAAGCCAGCAAGCGGGTCCATGCGCTGTCGTCGGTCAAAAACCTGCCCAACGGCGTCAAGGAAGTGGCCGCCGGGGACGCCGAGTTCATTCAGGAAATGGTCAGTGGCTTCGCCGCCGCCCTGATCACCGGCATCCTGCTGATGTACATCGTGCTGGTGCTGCTGTTCCGCAGCTTCGCCCACCCGATCACCATCATGGTGGCCTTGCCGCTGGCCATCGGCGGCGCCTTCGCCCTGCTGGTTCTGGCCCGGTCCAGCTTCTCGATGTCGACCCTGATCGGCATCCTGATGCTGATGGGCATCGCGGCCAAGAACTCGATCCTCCTGGTCGAGTACGCGATCATGGCCATGAAGGGCGGCATGACCAAGCGCGAGGCGATCCTGGACGCCGCGCACAAGCGGGCTCGTCCGATCCTGATGACCACCGTGGCCATGGGCGCGGGCATGGCTCCGGTGGCCTTCGGCTTCGGCGCCGACGTCGAGTTCCGGGCGCCGATGGCGATCGCCGTCATCGGCGGCTTGATCACCTCGACCCTGCTGTCGCTGCTCTATGTGCCGGTGGTGTTCGTGCTGATGGACGGCCTGAAGACCCGCGCCGAACGGCTGACGGCGCGCGTGTTCGGTCGGAACGCCCACGCGACGCACGGCCATACCACCGCGCAAAAGCCTTCGCTGGTCGACAACTAGTCCAAGCCCGCTGCGGGTCGATCAACCGACCCGCAGCGCGGCCGCGACGCTGGGCGCCAACCGCTCGGCGACAATGCGCGCCCCGGCGGCGTTGGGATGAAGACCATCGCGCTGCATCAGACGCGGCACGCCGATCACCCCGGTGACGAAATCGGGCTGCAGGATGGCCCCGGTCTCGCGGGCCAGGGCCGGAAACAGATTGGTGAACTCGCGCGCATAGGCGGCGCCGATCAGGGTCGGCGCGCGAACGCCCGCCAGAACCACCCGGATGCGGCGGGCCTTCAGCTTCTCGATGATGCGGCGCAGATTGGCTTTGGTCAGGCCCGGGTCGGCGCCCTGCAAGAGGTCGTTTCCGCCCAAGGCCACCACACAGACATTGGTGTCGGACGCCACGCTGAAATCGACGCGCGCCAGACCGCCGCCGGTGGTGTCGCCGGACACGCCGGCCCCGCGCACCAGCGCGCGGACGCCCAGACGTTCCAGCGCCGCCTGAAGCTGAGCCGGCAAGGCGTCGCGAGCGGGCAGGCCCAAACCGGCGGTGATCGAGTCGCCCAGCACGGTGACCACCGACGAGGCGCCGGCGGCCCAGGCCGCCGGGGCGAGCGCCGCCACGCCCAAGCCCAACAGAACGCCGCGTCGATCCAGTCTTCGGTCTTTGGTCGCGTTCATGAATCCCTATCTAAGACTTTGGTCGCTGAGTTTAACGCCCGAAACAAGGAAACTTCATGACCGACGTCGCGCCGCTCGCCCTTTCGTCGGTCGTGCTGACCCTGCCCTCGGCGGCGGGCCCCGTGAATATCCTGCGCGGTGTCGACCTGCACGTGACGCCGGGCGAACGCGTCGCCATCGTCGGGCCGTCGGGTTCGGGCAAGTCGTCGCTGATCTCGGTGGCGGCGGGACTGGAGCGCCCCACGGCCGGAACCGTAAGTCTGTTTGGACAGGACCTGGCCAAGCTGGACGAGGATGGACGCGCCCGTCTGCGGCGCGGCCGCGCGGCCCTGGTGTTCCAGAGCTTTCACCTGCTGCCCAACATGACGGCGGAAGAAAACGTCGCGGCGCCACTGGAAATCGCCCGCGCGCCGAACGCCCTGGTCACTGCCCGCGACTGGCTGGCCAAGGTGGGCCTGTCCTCGCGCCTGACCCACTATCCGCATCAGCTGTCCGGCGGCGAGCAGCAACGCGTCGCCCTGGCCCGGGCCCTGGCGGCGCGCCCCATCCTGCTGTTCGCCGACGAGCCCACCGGCAATCTCGACTCGCGCAACGCGGCCTCGGTCGCCGACCTGATGTTCGCCCTCGTCGCGGAATGCGGCGCGGCCCTGGTCATGGTCACCCATGACCCGGTGCTGGCCCAGCGCGCCGACCGCATCATCCGCATGGCGGACGGCAAGGTCGTCGAAGCCCCCGTCGAGATCGGCGCTTGAGCCCGCTGTCTTTCCGCCTGGCCGCCCGCGAACTGCGCTCGGGCGTGCGCGGCTTCGGCATCTTTCTGGCCTGCCTGGCCCTGGGCGTCGCGGCCATCGCGGCGGCCGGATCGACGGCCGAGGCCTTCCGCCGGGGCCTGGCCTCCCAGGCCCGCGAGATCCTGGGCGGCGACATCTCGGCCTCGGTCGAGAACCGGGACTTCACGCCCGAGGAACGCGCCGCCTTCGCCCGGCTGGGCAAGGTGTCCTACACCGCCCGCGTCCGGGTCATGGCCCAGGCGTCCTCGGGCGAGCGACGCCTGGTCGACCTGCGCGGGGCCGACGCCGGCTATCCCCTGGCCGGCAAGGTCGAACTGCAAGGCGCCGCCTCCCTGGCCGAGGCCCTGGCCACGCGGGACGGCCTGCCCGGCGCGGCGGTCGAGCCCGCCTTGCTGGACCGTCTGGGCCTGAAGATCGGCGACCGCTTCGAGGCCGGCCCCCTGACCCTGGCGGTCCGCGCCGTCATGGTTCGCCAACCCGACAGCGTGGCGCGCGGCTTCGTGCTGGGACCACGCGTTCTGGTGCGCGGCGACCTGCTGCCGCCCACCGGATTGCTCTCGCCCGGCCTGCCTTCGGCCCAGTCGGCCCGCATCGCCCTGTCCGAGGGGCGAAACCCGGCCGCGGTCGGCAAGGGGCTGAAGAAACAGTTCAATGAGCTGTATATTCGCGATCGCTCCGACGCCGCCCCGGGGGCGCGCAAGCTGATCGACCAGCTGGAATACTTTCTGGGCTTCATCGGCCTGGCCTCGCTGGTCGCCGGCGGCCTTGGCGTGGCCGGAGCCGTCTCGGCCTATCTGGCGACGCGCGAGCCCTCGATCGCCGTGCTCAAGGCGCTCGGCGCGGACGGCGCCCTGATCCGCAACACCTATCTGATCCAGATCGGCCTGCTGGCCGGCCTGGGGGTGATGATCGGCCTGGCCATCGGCGCCGTCGTGCCTTTGATCCTGGGCCGGATCGCCGGCGACGCCCTGCCGATCCCGGCCCTGTTCGCGGTCTATCCCCTGCCGCTGATCAAGGCCGGGGTGTTCGGCCTGCTGGCGGCGGCGGCCTTCTCGTTGATCCCCCTGGCCCGCGCCCGCGCCACCCCGCCCTCGGCCCTGTTCCGGCGCGCCCTTGGCGTTCGACCGCCGTTCGGGCTGGAGACCGTCGGCGCGGCCATCGCCGGCCTGGGCCTCGCGGCCCTGGCCATCGTCACCGCCCCGACCCCGATCGCCGCCGGGATCATGATCGCAGGCGTCGCCGTGGCCTTCGTGGTGCTGGGCGCCCTGGGCCTGCTGGCCGCCTGGCTGGCCGGCAAGGTCCGGGGACTCACCCGAGGCGCCGTCCGCATCGGCCTGGCCAATCTGGCCGGACCCCGTTCGGCCGCGCGCACCGCCACCCCGGCCATCGGTCTGGGCGTCGCTTTGCTGTCTTGCGTGGTGCTGATCCAGTCCGCCCTGCTGGCCCAGGTGCGCGAGGTCGCGCCCAAGAGCGCGCCCTCGATGGTCTTCACCGAGATCCCCGGCGACCGGGCCGTCGCCTTCGACGCCGAGGTCGCCCGCGCCGCCGGCCCGCAGACGTCGCAAACCTATCTGCGCGCGCCGTTCGCCACCGGCCGGATCACGGCCCTGAAGGGCCAACCGGTCGACCTGAAGGCCATCAAACCATCCGAACGCTGGGCCTTCGACAGCGACGTCAATCTGTCGGTGCTGGGGCCTGAGCCCAAGGATTCCGGCGTCGTCGAGGGCCACTGGTGGCCGGCCGACTATGCGGGCCCGCCGCAAGTGGCGCTGGAGGTCGAGCTGGCGCGCGGCGCGGGCCTTAAAGCCGGCGACACCCTCACCTTGTCGGTGCTGGGCCGGGACCTCGAGGCCAGGGTCGCGGTGCTGCGCAAGGTCGAGTTCGGCGGCTTTGGCCCCAATTTCGCGATCATTCTGGATCCGCACAGCCTGGAGGGCGCGGTGCTGCGCAACATCGCCATCGCCAAGCTGGACCGCGCCGCGGAGGCGCGCCTGACCCGGTCCCTGGGTAAGAGCTTTCCCGCGGTCAACGTGATCAGCGTCCGCGAGCAGTTGGAGTCCGCCGCCGGCCTGTTCGACCGCCTGGCCCTGGCCATCCGGGGCGCGGCGGCGGTGGCCGGCCTGGCCGGGCTGCTGGTGCTGGCCGGGGCGATCGCGGCCGGGGCCAGGGCCCGGGCCCGCGAGGCGGCGACCTTGAAGGTTCTGGGCGCGACCCGCACCCAGATCCTCACGGCCTATGTCGTCGAATATGGCGCGGTGGGCCTGATCGCCGGCGGGGCGGGCGTCCTGCTGGGCCTGGCCGCCGCCTGGCCGGTGGTGGTTCTGGTGTTCAAGGCCCAATGGAGCATCGACTGGGCCGGGGTCATGGCCTTGCTGGTCGGCGCGGCGGGCCTGTCGGCGATCGGCGGACTGCTGGCGGCGGCCCAGGCCCTCGCCCGCCGCCCCGCGCCCGTTTTGCGGGCGGACTGAGGACCTTTGCCTAATCCATGGCGCTCGGCCCGCGTCGGGACTATCCTGTACCCATGCGCACAAACCTCACAGGCGAAGACCGCGTTCTGCTGGACCGCTATATCGAAAGCGTTCTCCTGCGGTTCAGCGACGGCAAGTTCAATCTGGGCGAAACGACCGAGGAGTTGGCCCAGGCCTTCGTCCGGATCGCTCAAGGTGACCCCGAATCTCTCGACCACATGCGCGGCCTGGTCGAGGCGGGCGACGACGCCTGATCGGCGCCTTCGCCGCCAGGCGCCGTAACGGCGCCCGTGCCAAAGCCAAGCGCTTAGTCTAGCCTTCGTCCTTCGCCGCATCCGCCCCAGAACGCGGAGCGGCTTCAGGCGTTACAGACAGGTCTTCGGACCCGTCTTCAGGGAGAACTGCATGCCACGCCTTCACCATCCCGCCGCGCTCGCGGCCGTCATGCTGATGTCCTTGGCCGCCTGTGGCGAAAGCGAATCCCAGACCCAGGGGCCCGGCTACGGTCCCAATCCCACCTTGCCAGAACCCAGCCGGACTCTGCTGCCGACCGTCAAGGTCGCCCCGGTCAATCGCTGGGCTCAGGGCGCGACGCCGATCGCCGCGCCGGGCTTCCAGGTCAAGGCCTTCGCCGACGGTCTGGATCATCCGCGCTGGCTGCTGGTCCTGCCCAATGGCGATGTGCTGGTCGCCGAGACCAATGGCCCGCCCAAGGTGAAGAAGCCGGGCTTCGACATCCGGGCCTGGGCCGAGAAAATGATCATGGGCAAGGCCGGGGCCACCGTGCCCAGCGCCAACCGCATCACCCTGTTGCGCGACGCCAATGGCGACGGCGTGGCCGAGGTGAAGACGCCGTTCCTGACCGGTTTGAACTCGCCGTTCGGCATGGCCCTGGTCGGCGATACGCTTTATGTCGCCAATACCGACTCGATCGTCGCTTTCCCCTATCAGACGGGCGTCACCCGGATCACCGCCGCGCCGCGCAAGATCGCCGACCTGCCGGCCGGGCCGATCAACCACCACTCGACCAAGAACATCATCGCCAGCCCCGACGGGTCCAAGCTCTACGCCACCGTCGGGTCTAACAGCAATGTCGGCGAGAACGGCATGGCCGCCGAGGCGCGCCGGGCCGGCATCCTGGAGATCGACATCGCCACCGGCGCCAGCCGGGTCTTCGCCTCGGGCATCCGCAACCCCAACGGCATGGGCTGGGAGCCCGTCACGGGCGCGCTGTGGACCGCCGTCAATGAGCGCGACGAGATCGGTAACAACCTCGTCCCCGACTACATGACCTCGGTCAAGGACGGCGGCTTCTATGGCTGGCCCTACAGCTATTACGGCCAGCACGTGGACACCCGCGTGACGCCGCAACGCCCCGACCTGGTGGCAAAGGCCCTCGTGCCCGACTACGCCCTGGGCAGCCATACGGCCTCGCTGGGCCTGACCTTCTACCAAGGCTCGGCCTTCCCCGATCACTATCGCGGTGGCGTGTTCATCGGCCAGCATGGCTCGTGGAACCGCAAGCCCCCGGCCGGCTACAAGGTGGTGTTCGTGCCCTTCGCGGCCGGCAAGCCGGCGGGTCAGCCCGAGGACATCCTGACGGGCTTCCTCAACGCCGCAGGCGAGGCCCAGGGCCGTCCCGTGGGCGTCACCGTCGACACCGCAGGGGCCCTGCTGGTCGCCGACGACGTGGGCAATGTGGTCTGGCGGGTCACCGCCGCGCAATAGTGCGGCGGGCGGCCAAGACAAGCTTGCACAGCAAGACTGACTGGACGTAGGCTGATGGCGTCGCCAGGAGTGTCGCCATGAAGATCGAACGCCTTCCGCCCGTGATCACCTCACTGGAGCCGACCAACCACCCCTATATGACCGGGGCCTGGACGCCGCTGCACGAGGAGGTCAACGCCTGGGACCTTGAGGTCCTGGAAGGCGCGATCCCGACCGACATCGACGGCGTCTATCTGCGCAACACCGAAAACCCCGTCCACCAGCCGCTGGGGCGCTATCACCCGTTCGACGGCGACGGCATGGTCCACCAGATCGACTTCAAGGACGGGACGGCGACCTATCGCAACCGCTTCATCCGGACGCGGTGCTTCGAGGCCGAGCAGGAAGTCGGGGAAAGCCTGTGGGGCGGCTTGGCAGACGGGCCTGGCACGTCGAAACGCCCAGGCTTCGGGGCCCATGGCGGCCTGAAGGATACCGCCAGCACCGACATCGTCGTCCATGCCGGCGAGGCCATAGCCACCTTCTACCAGTGCGGCGAGGCCTATCGGCTGGATCCCCTGACCCTCGAGAACCTGGGCGTCGCCGCCTGGGCGCCGCTGGACGGGGTTTCAGCCCACCCCAAGGTCGACGAGGCCACTGGCGAGCTGCTGTTCTTCAACTATTCCAAGACCGCGCCCTACATGCACTACGGCGTGGTCGACGCCAGCGGCAAGCGCACGGTCTATCAGGCCATCGACCTGCCGGGCCCGCGCCTGCCGCACGACATGGCCTTCACCCAGAACTATTCGATCCTCAACGACCTGCCGGTGTTCTGGGACGCCGCCCTGCTGGAGCGCGACATCCACGCCGTGCGCCTGCACAAGGGCGTGCCGTCGCGGTTCGGCATTGTGCCACGCCACGGCGGGCCGGTGCGCTGGTTCGAGGCCGCCCCGACCTATGTGCTGCATTGGCTGAACGCCTATGAGGACGGCGACGAGATCGTGCTGGACGGCTATTTCCAGGAAAATCCCACGCCCCGTCCGATCGAGGACGCGCCCGAGGGACACGGCCACCTGATGGCCTATCTGGACGAGCACAGCTTCCGGCCCCGGCTGCACCGCTGGCGCTTCAATCTGAGGACCGGCGAGACCACCGAGAGCCATCTGGACGAGCGCATCCTGGAGTTCGGGATGTTCAACCAGGCCTATGCCGGCAAGCCCTATCGCTATGCCTATTCCACCACCGCCAAGCCCGGCTGGTTTCTGTTCAACGGTTTCGTCAAACACGACCTGGAGACCGGCGAAAGCTGGTCGATCCAGCTGCCCGAGGGCCGCTTCGCCAGCGAGGCCCCGTTCGCGCCGCGCGTTGGGGCGGTGGATGAGGACGACGGCTATCTGGTCAGCTTCATCATCGACGAGAACCGGGGAACTTCGGAATGCGTGCTGATCGACGCCAAGCGCTTCGAGGTGGTCTGCCGCATCGCCCTGCCCCACAAGCTCAGCAGCGGGACGCATAGCGTCTGGGCCGGGCGGGAACGGCTGCGCGGCTAGCCCCCTCCGCGCTTCGCGCTCCGCCCCCGTAGGGGGAAGATGAACTCATCCGCCCCCCACGGGGGCGGACGGTCGCGAAGCGACCCGGTGGGGGCCAGTGATCGCCCTCACCCCTTCTTCGGGAACCACGGCACGAAGCCCGACGTCCGCTGCACATAGGCCTCATAGTCCGGCCGCTTGCGGCGCATGCGGCCTTCCACGGTCGGCACGCCGCTCCATTTGGTCAGCAGGAAGGTCATCAGGATCGGGGCCGGCAGGGCCCAGGCGCCCAGACCGGTCTCGGCGGCGATCAGATACAGGCCCCACCAGACACAGGCGTCGCCGAAATAGTTGGGATGGCGGGTATAGCGCCACAGGCCCTGGTCCATCACCTTGCCGGCGTTCTCGGCCTTGGCCTTGAAGGCGGCCAGCTGGGCGTCGCCGATCGTCTCGAACAGGATGCCGATCACGGCGACAGCGGCGCCCGCGAAGGCCAGGCGCCCCAGCGGCGCGGGC
>JAHINZ010000202.1 GCA_018895795.1 Alphaproteobacteria bacterium | reverse complement strand
TGGGCGAATGCGACTTGTTCGCTGCGCCCCGACAATCCTAACATCTGTTTGAAAGCGGCGACCAACGTCGCGGATCTGGGCGACCAGACTTGGGGAGATCGACAATGAAGCTGTATGGCGAAGCCAATCCCGCGCCCAATCCGCGCCGAGTGCGCATCTTCCTGGCCGAGAAGGGCGTCGACCTGCCGGAGATCAGGATCGGCATGCGCCAGGGCGGCCACAAGTCGCCCGAGCACAAGGCCCGCAACAGCCTGGGCCAGGTGCCGACCCTGGAGCTCGACGACGGCACGATGATCAGCGAGAGCGTCTCGATCTGCCGTTATCTGGAAAGCCTGTATCCCGATCCGCCGCTGTTCGGCGCCACGCCGCTGGAGCGGGCCCAGATCGACATGTGGCAGCGGCGGGTCGAGTTCCAGCTGCTGATCCCGGTCGGGATGTTCTGGCGCCATGCCCACCCGCTGACCGCCGCCCTGCTGACCCAACACAAGGACTTCGGCGAGTCCAACCGCGAGACGGTGGCCAAGGCGATGAAGTGGCTCGATCGCGAACTGGCCGACGGCCGATCCTTCATCGCCGGCGAGACCTATTCGATCGCCGACATCGTGGCCCAGACCACGCTCGACTTCGCCGACTTCACCGGGCTGGAGACTCCGGCCGACACGCCGCACCTGACCGCCTGGCGCGAGCGGGTCGGCGCGCGGCCCAGCGCGGCGGCTTAGGTTCTAACTTAAAATACATGCTCAAATAGCTTGTCATCCCGGCCGCAGCGAAGCGGAGCGCCGGGACCCAGGGGCCACTGCAGTGCGGCGGCCCTGGGTCCCGGACAGCCTCTACGAGGCTTCCGGGATGACAAGGTTTTGGGACAGCAAGTCGAGCCCGTTCTCTAGGACGCTCTACGCCTCGCCGCCCGCCAGCTGCCGGAACGCGGCGGCCGGCGCCGCCGTGACGATCACCGCCTGCAGGGTCAGGAACACCGGGGCCAGCAGCAGATTGGCCAGCAGGGCCAGGATCAGGCGCGGATGGCTGGCGGCGGGACCGCCGGCGATCGGGTCTTCCAGCCCGCCGGCGATCACCGCGCCGACGATGCTGGAGATCGTGGTGCCCAGGATCGAGACGATCAGGCAGGTGACGATGACGATGACGATCATCCCCAGCAGCCGCAGGAACTGGCCATGGGTCAGCAGCCAGGCGGCGCGCGGGTCGATATGGCCGCTGATGAAGGCGTGGGGGGCCAGCAGCGACAGGCGCACGGCCACCCAGGTCGACAGGCCGATCACGGTCAGCCCGCCGAGAAAGCCGAACCAGCCGGCGGCCGGGGAGTCGCCCAGCAGGGCCGTGCCCAGGGCCACGACGCCGCCGGGGATCACCGCCACCATCAGGGCGGCGGCCCAGTGGATCAGGGCCACGACCAGCAGCCGCAGGTCCTCGCGGCCGACCCGCAGATAGGCCCAGCCACGCTCCTGGGGCCGCAGCACCGAGCGCATGATCGCCGCCGACAGGATCGCGCCCAGCACCAGGGCCAGCAGGATCAGCAGGATCATCACGCCGCCCACCCGCGAGACGAAGTCGAGGATCTCGCGCGGGTCTGCCGATGAGGACCGCAGGGCCAGATTGGCCCGGTCCTGCTCGCCCAGCACCAGCTTGGCCAGCAGGCCCAGCAGCGGCAGCATGACCAGCGAAAAGCCGGCCCAGGCCAGCACGGAGACGGGATGGCGGCGCATGGTCCGCAGGCCTTCGAAGGCGGCGGCGACGGGCGAAAGCAAGGTCATCTAGACGTCCCGGGACAGCGACGCGGCCGGCGTGGCGCGGCGTCGATAGATATGAACCAAGGCCCCGGTCCAGACCGGCGCCAGATAGCCATAGGCGAAGATCGCGCTCAGCAGGGCCAGGGGCAGCTTCAGGCCCGGACCGGCCCAGCGGCCGATCAGGCTGGAGATCGCCGCCAGCCCCGCCGCCGGCGCCGCCAGCACCAGGCCCGAAATGAGGATCGGGATCACGACGCCGCGGGTCAGCGGAAAGGCGCTCAGCACCTGGACTCGGCCCTGAGCCACCGTGGCCGGGGCCGTCAGAGACAGCCGCGCGGCCAGCCAGGCCAGCAGGGCCAGGCCCAGCAGCGGCGCGGCGCCCGCCACGATCGCGCCCGGACCGGAATGGGCCAGGGCCAGGCGCCAGGCCTGGGCCGAGGTGGCGTCGAAATCCGGCGCATTGGCCCGCGCCACGCCCAGGGCGATCGCCCCGACCACGGTCAGCAGCACCGCCCCCACCACGATGAAGATCACCGCGACCAGCGCGTGGGCCCCCAGCAGGCGCCACTCGTCCAGCCCCCACCGCAGACCGGCCAGCCCCGGCGCGCGTCCGAAGGCGCGGCGGTACAGCGCGCCCCAGGCGATGATCGAGGCCGCCAGCGCCAAGGGGCCCGCCAGGCCGCGCGCGGCGGGCGGCAGGACCTGGGACAGGGCGCTGATCAGCACGGCGGCCAGCACCGCGCCCCAGCAGGCGCGGACCGACGGTCCCAAATCCGCGACACCCGCGCGAACGGTCGCGCCGATCGCGACCGATCCATCGGTCATGCTGGCTCCCCTTGATCCCAAGACGGTTTCGGCGCGAGTCACGCCGAAGGATCGACAGGGTACGACGCCGAAGCGGGGCTTGGCGACGCGTCGCGGCCCTGTCCCGACGAATTTCCGTCAAGCGTGGCCGCGACGCCGCGGCGGACTCAGGCCTCCGAGGTCAGGGCCTTGTAGGCCGCGGCCCAGGGCGCGCAGAACACCGTGACGATGATCGCCGCCATCATCGACCAGATCACGCCCAGGCCGGCGACCCACGGCCAGAACCGGTGCAGCAAAACCATCGGCGGCTGTTCGAGCAGCGCCATCACCTGCTCGGGATCGGCCTTGGCCATATGCGGGGCGCCCAGCAGGAACAGCGCGCCGAAGCTGACGCCCTCGACCAGCATCTCGATCAGGATCACGAAGATCACGGTCAGCACGGCGATCCCCAGCAGCGACCAGGCCTTGCCCCGGGTCAGGCTCCAGGACTCGAACAACCGGAAGGTCTTGTCGGCGAAGGTCATCGGCGCCGCCATCGACAGCCGCAAGGCGACCCAGATCAGGCTGACCGGCAGGGCCAGCACCGCCACGCAGCCGACGACCTTGATCGCCAACCCGCCGCCGCCGCCGACCTTGCTGGCGATCACGAACAGAAGCGCCGCCACCAGGCCCGTCAGCAGCGCCGCCAGGACCACGACGATCATCGCCAGCACGGCCTCGACCAGGAACAACAAGGCCAGCCACAGCTCCTGGGCCCCCAGGCGCAGATAGCCGAACGCGTCCTGGCCGGGATGGAGCACGGCGCGGAACACCGCCGCGCAGATCACCGCCTTGACCCCGGCCGACCAGAACCAGCTCATCAGTTGAAGGCCCATCAGGCCCGACTGCAGGCCCATCATCCTGTGCATCAGGGCCGGCGACATCTCGTCCCCCGCCTGGGCCTGCATCTTGGCCGTATGAATAAAGTCGATCAGGGCGGGGGCCATCTGGATCACCAGCGCCAGCACGGGCCCCAGCAGCAGCACCAGAAAGACCAGGGCCCAACAGACCACGGCCCAAGGTTTCCGCGCGATCAAACCCAGGCCGGCGGTCGCCGCGCCCGTCACAGAAAGTTTCGCCATGTCGCCCCCCCTTTGCCGCTGCGATAACGGCGTTCAGCTGGAACCCTACACCCTTGGCGAGCGCCGCCAAGAGGGCGCCCCTGTCACGTGCGCGGCCGCGGCGCGCGCCCGAGGTTTCCCGACGCGCCCGGTGGGGTTATGACGGCGCCATGAACACCAAGACCTCCATGCTCGCCCCCATCCATGTCATCGGCGGCGGCCTCGCCGGC
>JAHINZ010000201.1 GCA_018895795.1 Alphaproteobacteria bacterium | reverse complement strand
TGCAAACCAAGCAACAGCTGGGTGTCCAGGCCTTGTCGATCGCCAATTCCTCAAGCGCGGCGATCCTCACGCTTTTCCGCTAGCCTGACGACCGCACGGACGGGTTGGATCGCCGACCTGTCCGAACGGGAGCGGCTCTAGACTTCGCGGGGGCGGGCTCAGGGTCCGTCCCCGCTTCTCGTTCAGACGAGTCCGGGACCTTCCAGCTTCAAGACCGGCGTGAAGGCCGGCCGCCGCTGGGGCAGCTCGACCACCAGCCCGTCCGGCTCGCGTCGGAAGGCGAGGGGATCTGTCCCGCCCAGCAGGGTCACCCGTCGAACCTCGCCCGGCGCGGTCGCCAGGCTCTCGATCCGCAGCGGGCCCGGCGGCCAGGCCATCGGCAGGGCATAGAGCGCGCCCGACCTGGTCGTGAAGCGGATGTCGGCCGCCTCGAACGGCTTGGTCGCCCCCTCGTTCTGCATGCCCTCGACCAGCTTGGTCGGGCCTTCGCCGAAGATCCGCCAAGGCCTGGTGGCGTAGATCGCCTCGCCATTGACCGCGATCCAGCCGGCCATGTCGGCCAGGACCCTTTCTTCCTTGTCGTCGATCGAGCCGTCGCCGCGCTGGGGGATAGACAGCAGCAGGCAGCCGTTCTTGCTGACCACGTCGATCAGCCGCTGGATCACGTCGCGGCCGGATTTGTAGCCGTCACGGTCGTACAGCGGGCGGTCATAGTGCCAATTGCCGATGCAGGTGTCGGTCTGCCAGGGCTCCGCGCGCAGGCGATCCGAGAAGCCGCGCTCCACGTCCTCGACGATACCGCGCCGCTGCAGGGGCGAGAGCTTTTTGCCCGTGACCACGACATCGGTCGCGCCGCCGCGCGCCAGGGCCTGATTGTAGTAGTGGGCCGCCGCCGCCAGCCCTGCCTGGCCCAGGGGCAAGGTATAGTTGTCGAAATAGACAAGGTCGGGTCGGTAGCGGTCGACCAGATCGTTCTGGCGCAGCAGCCAATTGCGGGTGAAGGCCGGATTGTCGGGCGGCGGGGTTTCGATCCAGTCGCCGTCATGGGCGTCGTGCCAGGCGTTGGCGGCGGCGAGGCTGTCCATCCCGTCGGGGATGACGATGTTGCGCCCGGTATAGAGGTCCTGCGGATCCAGACCCCGCCACCACTGGCCGCGGCCATCGGCCTTGGTGAGTTGGAAAGCGTCATAGCGCTGACCCCCGCGCGGGCCCTCGGCGTCATAGCCATAGGCGGTCTGCCACCAGTGCCAGGCATGGGCCGAATGGTTGGAGACGCCGAACTTCATCCCATGGGCGCGGGCGACCCTTTCCCACGTTCCGACGATGTCGCGCCTGGGGCCCAGCCGCACGGTGTTCCAGGCGTGGTGGCGGCTGTCGAACATGTCGAGATTGTCGTGGTGATTGGCCATCGACATGAAGTATTTCGCGCCCGCCGCCACATAGCGTTTCATCAGGGCGTCGGGATCCCAGCTCTCGGCCTTCCAGCGCGGGACGAACTGCATGAAGCCGAAGTCGGCGGGATGGCCGTAGGTCTTCAGATGGTGCTCATAGACCGGGTTGCCCTGCTGATACATCTGTCGGCCGTACCAGTCGCCGAACTCGGGCACGCACTGCGGCCCCCAGTGCGACCAGATGCCCAGCTTGGCGTCACGGAACCAGTCCGGAGTCTGATAGCCGTCGGCCAGGGATTCCCAGTTGGGTTTGAAGGGGCCGCCGGGCGCGGCCAGGGCGGGGGCGGCGGCCAGGCCGGCGGCGGCGCCGATGACGCCGCGTCGGGTCAAGCGCATTAGCCTGCCTTCCGCCGCGCGGGCGTCAGGCGGACGACCCCGCCGCCGCTGGGGGCCAGGGGCAGAGCCAGAACGTCCTTGGTCGTGACGCTTCGGCTGGAGGTGACGAGAGCCGTGGGTTCAACGCCGTCCTGACGGATGTCGGCGGTGAAGGTTCCCCCGCCGAGGAAGGTCAGCGGAACCTTCACCGGGCGGCCCGTCTCATTGGTCATCGCGCCCACATACCAGTCGGCGCCCTTGCGGCGGGCCATGACGATGAACTGGCCGATTTCGCCGGACAGCACCCGGGTCTCGTCCCAGCTGGTCGGGACCGCGCTGATGAAGTCCAGCCCGGCGGGCGAGGCGGCATAGGTCACCGGGCTGTCGGAAACCATGCTCAGCGGGCTGTCATAGACCACATACATCGCCAGGGCCTGGCCGCGGGTGGTCTGCACCGTGGGCAGCACGAACTGGTTCTTGAACGCCGCCGGCGTCACGTTGCGGAAGCCGCCCGGCGTGTAGTCCATCGGCCCCAGCAGCATGCGGGTGAAGGGCAGGGTGACGTTGTGGCTGGCGGTGATCCGCGCGCTCCACTTGTTGTACTCCGCGCCCAGCACGCCTTCCTGGGTGATGAAGTTGGGATAGGGGCGGATCAGGCCGGTGGGGCGATAGGCGCCGTGCAGGTCGACCATCAAATGGTGCTCGCCCGCCTTGGTCAGCAGGCGGTGATAGTAGTCGACCATGGCCTGGTCGTCGCGATCCATGAAGTCGACCTTGATCCCCTTGATCCCCCATTTCTCATAGGCGGTCAGGGCGTCGTCCATCTGGGCGTCGAGGGGCTTCCAGTGCACCCAGACCATGATCCCGACGCCCTTTTGCGCGCCGTAGGCGATCAGGCCGGGCATGTCGATCTCGGCGATCGCGCGGGTGACATCCGTGCCCGGCAGGACGACCGGCGCCTGGCCCGATCCGACATACCAGCCGTCGTCGATCAGCATGTACTCAAGCTTGTTCTGGGCCGCGAAATCGATGAAGCCCTTCATGGTCGCGGTCGTCATGCCCGGCTTATCGACGCCGCCCACCAGCGAGCCGTTCCACCAGTCCCAGGCCGCCTTGCCGGGCTTGATCCAACTGGTGTCGGCCAAGGCTGTCGGCGGGTTCAGGCTGGTCATCAGGTTGGACGACACCAGATCGCCGGGCGCATCGCCGACCATGATCAGCCGCCAGGGCGACACCGTATCCGTGCCGATCCTTGTGCGGACGGCCTTGCTCCCGTCCTCTAGGCTGGGCGAAAGCTGGGCCTGCAAACCCAGAACCGCGTCGCCGCGTCCGGTCAGGTACAGGCCGGCATAGTGTTTGAGGTCGGCCTCGGCCAGGGCGAAGGCCGTCCCGTCGGCGGTCTGACAGACCACGGGCAGTTCAAACAGCGCCGAGGCTCGGAACTTCGAGGCCTGGATCGGATCATACTCGCCCTCATGCGAGGTGCCGAAGCGACCCAGGTTCAGGGCCCAGCATCGGTCGTCGGCGGCGAAGTTGAAGCCGGTTTCCTCGTTGCGGATAACGACTCCCGCCAGGCTGGACTGGTCGGGCAGCACATAGCGGAAGGCGACGCCGTCGTCATAGGCGCGGGCGATCACGCGCAGCTTGCGGCCGTCTGGCCCGGCCTCGGCGAAGTCGACGGTCAGCTGATTATAGTGGTCGCGCGCGATGCGGGTCTTGCCGACCACCAGTTCATAGGTCTGGTCGACGCTGGCGGCGGCCGAACCGGTGATCGTCAGGCCGCGGCTCAGCGCGCCGCCCTTGTCCAGCAACAGGCCCAGGGCCGAGGGCTTCAGCAACGCCTTGCCCTTGTAGGTGACGCCATAACGGGCCTGGCCGCCGGTGTCCGACAGGGTGATCGACAGCGCCTGGTTCGGCGAGGTCAGGATCTGTTCGCCGGCCAGGACGTCGGCGCCGCTGGCCCCGGCCAGCACGGCGGCGATCAGCAGGGCGCGCTTAAAATCCGACATCGAATCCTCCCATGAAACTGATTTCATCCTATTTGTCGCACAAATTAGACGGTGTATGGATAGACGTCGAGCAATACGATAGCGGTAACACCAACACGGCGCGGCGCGTCGAGAGAAGAGAAGCGGGAGCATGAACACCACGACCTTTTTGGTCGCCCTGTTGGCGACAACCCTCCTGACCACCGTGGCGATCGCCGAGCCGGTCTTCGCCCCCACCGGCAAGGCCACGGCCCATCCCAGCCAGTGGCCGGCGGCCAAAAGTCAGGGCCTGATCGACGCGGACACCGAAGCCTTTGTCGACGGCCTGATGGCCCGCATGACGCTTGAGGAAAAGGTCGGCCAGATGATCCAGGCCGACACCGCCTCGATCACGCCCGAGGACCTGAAGACCTACCCGCTGGGCTCGATCCTGGCCGGCGGCAGCTCGCCGCCGCTGGGCGCGCCCGACCGCTCGCCCAAGGAGCCTTGGGTCGCCACGGTGCGAGCCTTCCGAGAGGCGGCGCAGGCCCGTCAGGGCGGGACCCAAATTCCGCTGATGTTCGGCATCGACGCCGTGCACGGCAACGGCAATGTCGTGGGCGCGACCCTGTTCCCGCACAACAGCGCCCTGGGCGCCACCCGGGATCCTGAGCTGATCCGCCGGATCGGCGCCGCTACCGGCCAAGAGACAGCGGTGTCAGGATTCGACTGGGCCTTCGGTCCGACCCTGACCGTGCCGCGCGATGACCGCTGGGGCCGCACCTATGAAGGCTATTCGGAGGACCCCGAAGTGGTCCGCCAATATGCCGGCCAGATGATTCTGGGTCTGCAGGGCGCGGTCAGCGAAGGCCAGGTGCTGCAGCACGGCCATGTGGCGGCCAGCGCCAAGCACTTCCTCGGCGACGGCGGCACCCATGACGGCCATGACCAGGGCGACACCCAGGTCAGCGAAGCCGACCTCGTGCGCCTGCACGCCCAAGGCTATGTGCCGGCCATCGACGCCGGGACGATGACGATCATGGCCTCGTTCAACAGCTGGAACGGGGTCAAGATGCACGGCAACAAGACCCTGCTGACCGACGTCCTGAAAGGCCGGATGGGCTTTGACGGCTTCGTGGTCGGCGACTGGAACGGCCATGGCCAGGTCGCCGGCTGCGTCCCGACCAACTGCCCCCAGGCGGCCAATGCCGGCCTGGACATGTACATGGCCCCCGACAGCTGGAAGGGCCTGTTCGAAAACACCGTCGCCCAGGTCAAGTCCGGCGAGATTTCCCAGGCCCGCGTCGACGACGCCGTGCGTCGCATCCTGCGGGTCAAGGTCAAGCTGGGCCTGTTCAAGGCCGCCCGGCCCTGGGAAGGCCGCGACGGCGTGCTGGGCAACGCCGAGCACCGGGCCCTGGCCCGCGAGGCGGTGCGCAAGTCGCTGGTGCTGTTGAAGAACAACGGCGTGCTGCCGATCAAGAGCTCGGCCAATGTGCTGGTGGCCGGCTCGGGCGCCGATGACATCGGCCGCCAGTCGGGCGGCTGGACCCTGTCGTGGCAGGGCACCGACAACAAGAACAGCGACTTCCCCAACGCCCAGTCGATCTGGTCGGGCCTGAAGGAGGCCGTTGAGGCGGGCGGCGGTCATGCGTGGCTGAAGGTCGATGGACAGTTCGACGCCAAGCCCGACGTGGCGATCGTGGTGTTCGGCGAGACGCCCTATGCCGAAGGCGTCGGTGATCTGAAGACCCTGGAATACCAGCCCGGCGACAAGACCGACCTGGCCCTGCTCAAGCGCCTGAAGGCAGCCGGCGTGCCGGTGGTGGCGGTGTTCCTGACCGGCCGGCCCCTGTGGGTGAACCCCGAGCTCAACGCCTCGGACGCCTTCGTCAACGCCTGGCTGCCGGGCTCGGAAGGCGGCGGGATCGCCGATGTGATCATCGGCGACGCGGCCGGCAAGCCGCGCAACGACTTCCAGGGCAAGCTGTCGTTCAGCTGGCCCAGGTCGGCGACCCAGACCGCGTTGAACCGCGGCGACAAGGTCTATGACCCTCTGTTCGCCTACGGCTACGGCCTGACCTATCGCGACAAGGTTCGTCTGCCCAAGCTGTCGGAGGTTTCCGGCGTCACGGTGGCCTCGACGAACACCAGCCAGTATTTCGTGGCCGGCAAGACGCCCGCGCCGTTCGCCTTCCGCCTGTCGCCCACGACCGCCGTGCGGATCCGGCCGGTGGACGCCGGCGGGGTGCAGGAGGCCGGCCGTCAGATCACCTTCTCCGGCTCGGCGCCGGCGACGGTGGCCCTGGCCGGCGACACCGCGATGGACCTGTCCTTCCAGACCAATGCCGAGATGGCCCTGCTCATCGACTACCGCCTGGACGCGGGGGCGACGGCGCCGGTGAGCCTGTCGATCGGCGCCGGCAGGCTAGACGTCTCGCCGGTCCTGAACACGGCTTCGCCGGGCGAATGGCGGAGCCTGAAGATTCCGCTCAAGTGCTTTGCGGCGGCGGGAACCGACGTGACCAAGGTCACCGAAACGTTCGCGCTCTCCACCGCCGGGCCGTTGACGGTCACGCTGCAGGGCGTGAAGCTGACCACCGATCCGGCCGGCGCGGTCTGCCCGGCCAAGCGCCCTTGAACTCCGCTCTTCCCGGCGAAAGCCGGGATCCAGATGAAACCCACCAACCGCTCAGGCTGAATCTGGACCTCGGTTTTCGCCGGGGAGAGCGGAGGTGGGAGCTAGGATACTCCCCATGAAACGTCTTCTGCTGATCGCCGCGGCCTTGTCCGCCCTGGCTACTGCGGCCGCGGCCGAGCCTTTGCTGGCCCCGGTGTTCACCGACCACGCGGTCCTGCAGCGCGGCCAGCCGATCCGCGTCTGGGGCGTGGCTCAACCCAATGCGGTGGTCGAGGTGGATCTGGCCGGCGCGACCGCCTCCGCCGTCGCTGACGCCCAGGGCCGCTGGATGACCGCCTTGCCGGCGCGCGAACCGGGCGCAGCGCTGAGCCTGAGCGTTCGCTCGGGCGTCGACAGCCAGACCCTGTCGGACCTGCTGGTGGGCGATGTCTGGCTGTGCTCGGGACAGTCGAACATGGAGCTGCCCCTGCGCCGCGCCATGGGCGGGGAATACGAGATCGCGGCGGCCGGCGACGGCAATATCCGCCTTCTGCAGACCGGCAAGGTCAGCCGGCCGGCCCCGACCTCGGCCCTGCCCAGCGCGGCGGTCTGGCGGGTCGCCACGCCGGCCACGGCCAGCAATTTCAGCGCCGTCTGCTTCTTCATGGGCCGCGACATCAAGAAGACCACCGGCGTTCCGGTGGGGCTGATCGACGCCACCTGGGGCGGTTCGATCATCCAGGACTGGATCAGCCGCGAAAGCCTGACGACGCTGAAGACCTATGACGCGGGCCTGTCGGTGCTGGCCGACTATGCCCGCTCGCCGGCTGAGGGGTTGGCGCGCTGGGGCGGGATGCTGGAGCGCTGGGCGGACCGGAGCGCGCCGCAGGCCAAGGCCTGGGCCCGTCCGGACTTCGACGATCGCGCCTGGGCCGGTCTGCCGATGGAGGCGTTCTGGGAAGCCACGCCGGGCCTGGAGACGTTTGACGGAACGATCTGGCTGCGGGCCGACGTGACGCTGACCGCGCAGCAGGCCGCCCAGGGCGCGACCCTGGTGCTGGGGCCGATCGACGATCTGGACACCACCTTCGTCAACGGCAAGGCGGTGGGCTCGACGGAGGGCTGGGACACCCCGCGCAACTACAGCCTGGCCAAGGGTTCGCTGAAGGCGGGGCGCAATGTGATCGCCATCCGCGTCGTCGACACGGGCGGTGGCGGCGGGGCCTGGGGTCCGGCGGCGGAAAAGGGTCTGAGGCTGGACGACGGCGGCTTCGCGCCGCTGGGGGGGACCTGGCGCTACAAGGTCTCATCCAAGCTCAGCGACACCGGCCTGCCGCCGCACGCGCCCTGGCTGGGGGCCAGCGGTCTGTCCACCCTGCACAACGGCATGATCGCGCCCCTGGCGCCGTACGGCCTGAAGGGCTTCGCCTGGTATCAGGGCGAGGCCAATGTCACCGAGGCCCCGGAATATGCCCGGCTGATGCCGGCCTTGATCGCCGACTGGCGGCGGGAGTTCGGCCAGGGCGACCTGCCGTTCCTGATGGTGCAACTGGCCAGTTTCGGCGCCTACAAGTCGGCGCCCGCCGAGTCGGGATGGGCGGCCGTGCGCGACGTGCAGCGGCGGACGACGGCGGCCGATCCCAAGGTCGGCATGGCCTCGGCCGTCGATCTCGGCGACATCTACGACATCCATCCCACCAACAAGCAGCAGGTCGGGGCCCGCCTGGCCTTGCTGGCCCGCAAGCTGGCCTATGGCGAGGCGGGCCTGAACGCCGCCGGCCCCGCGCCGTTGACGGCCAACCGCGACGGCGAGACGGTCACGGTCGGCTTCGACCAGCCGCTGGTGGTGTTCAGCGGGACGCGGCCGACGGGGTTCGAGCTGTGCGACGCGGCCGGCGCCTGCCGCTTCGTCGAGGCGACGGTCGAGGGCGACAGCGCCAGGATCATCGCGCCGGCGGGCATGACGCCGACCAAGGTTCGTTTCGCCTGGGCCGAGAGCCCGATCCTCAACCTCTACGGCCTCAATCGTCTGCCGGCGACGCCGTTCGAGCTGAAGATCAACTAGGCCCCGCCCAGCTCGGTCGAGATCTCGCGCGCCGCCGCCAGGATGGCGGCGACGGTGTCGGGGATCGGGATGGCGGTCGGGGTCTCGGCATAGGGCACGGTCAAGGCGGCGACGACGCTTTCAGCGTCCCTGATCGGCGCCGACAGGTCGGTGATCTGTCGGGCCACGGCGCTGTCGGCGCGCACATAGCCGGCCTTGCGCGCCGTGGTCGCCCGGGTTTCGAAATCGCTCCACGACTCGGCCCCGGCGGCGGGCTTCAGCCTGGCGCGCCACTCGGCGCGGATCGCCTCGGGCTGGAAGGCGTAAAGCACGAGGCCTGAGGTCGCCGCGACCAGGGGGCGCCGGTAGCCGACCCGCACTGAAAAGCCCAGATCACCGGGCGCCTCGATGCGCGCCACCACCACCATCTGGTCGGCGCTGGCCACGGCCATATGGACCGACTGGCCGATGGCCATCGACAATTGGCGCATCCGCGGCAAGGCCGCTTCCGAGAGGTCCTTGGCCGGCGCCCGCGTCATGCCCAGGGCGAACAGCTTGTTGGTCAGGACCAGGCCCTCACCGGTCGGCGCGGGTCCGACATAACCGCGAAACTCCAGAACCTGGACCATGCGGAACAGCTCGCTGACGGACCGGTCGAGCGCGCTGGAGATCTGCGACAGGGTCAGGGGCGTGCGGTGCGCGGCCAGCAGCTCAAGCACGTCCAGGCCCTTTTCCAGGGCGGGCGCGCGGTACTTTCGGTCGGTGTCTTCGGGCTCGGCCATGCGCGTTTATAGACGATAGAATCGCCGCGCCGTCTCGCCGAACAATGCGGCCAGGTCGTCGGGCTGGGAAAGACCGCTCAGACGGCGGGCCAGTTCGCGCCAGCCGGCATAGTCACCGGCCAGGTTCACGACGGGCCAGTCGCTGCCCCACATCAGGCGCGAAGGCCCGAAGGCCTCGACCAGATGGGCGACATAGGGCGCCAAGACGCGCGGCGACGGATCGGGCCCCGCCTCGGTCAGCAGGCCTGACAGCTTACAGAACACCTGGGGCAGGGCGGCCAGGGCGGCGATATCGTCTCGCCAGGGATCGAGGCCGCCCGCGGCGATGTCGGGCTTGCCGCCATGGTCGATGACGATCCGCAGCGCCGGCCAGCGATGGGCGAAAGTCAGCAGGCTGGGCAGGTGACGGGGCCGGACCAGGGCGTCGAAGGTCAGGTCGTGGGCGATCATCGCCGCGACCGCCGGCTCCAGCGCCGGGTCAAGGATCCAGGCGTCGTCGGCCAGGTCCTGCAGCATGGGGCGCAGGCCGCGCAGCTTGGGCCGGTGGGCGAGGTCGGCGATGCGGGCCGGGGCGTCGGTCGCGGCCAGATCGGTCCAGCCGACCACGGCCAGGATCAGCGGCTCGGCCCGCGCCAGATCCAGCAGCCAGTCGGTGTCCAGGTCGTTGGCCTGCGACTGCACCAGCACCGCGCCGGTCAGGCCCAGGGGCGCGCCGAGGGCGGCCAGATCCTCCGGCCCGAAATCGCGATGCAGGGCGGCCAGGTCCGGCGTCGGCCACGCGCAACCGTGAGCGCCGATGCGCCAGAAATGCAGGTGGGCGTCGATCATCGCGCGGCGGCTTTGCCGGCCGACAGGCCGTAGAGGCCGACAAGGGCGAAGCAGACGGCTGGGACGCTCATGGCGATCCGTATCGATGACAGGTGCGAGATCCAGCCGATCAGCGGGGTAAGCACCGCCCCGCCGATGATGGCCATGACCACGAAGGACGAAGCGGTCTTGGCCAGCGGCCCCAGATCCTTGACCGCCGTGGCGAAGATCGTCGGGAACATGATCGACATGAAGAAGCTGGTCGCCGCCAGGGCGTAGAGACCCGTGGTTCCGCCGATCGTCACTCCGACGGCGACCAAGACCACATTGATCGCCGCATACAGGGCCATCAGCCGCCAGGGGGCGATGACGCTCATCAGCGCCGTGCCGATGAAGCGTCCGGCGAACAACGCCCAAAGCGAGACGATCAGCACGCCCGCCGCGGCCTTCTCGCCCATGCCCGGCGCCTCGGCCTGGGCGTAGCGGATCATGAAGCTCCACACCCCCACCTGGGCCCCGACATAGAAGAACTGGGCCGCGACCCCAAACATGAAGCGCGGGCGCGCCAGCAGCTTGCGAAGGTCGGCCAGCACCGAGCCTTCCTTGGCGTCGTAGGTCGGGCGATTGGCCGGGGCCGGGAAGCGCACCGCCGCGACGACCGCGGCCAGGGTCAACACCACGGCGGCCAGCGCCAGATAGGGCGCCTGGACGGCGTGCGCCTCGGCGGCGCGGAATTGCTCCAGCGCGGCGGGGCTCATCGCCGCCAGATCGGCCGTCGTCGGCTCGTGGCCCGACAGGATGAACTCGCGGCCGATGAAGATGCCGGCGATCGATCCGGCCGGGTTGAAGGCCTGGGCGAAGTTCAGGCGCTGCTCGGATCGGGCCGGATCGCCCAGCTCGGTCACCAGCGGATTGGCCGAGGTCTCCAGGAAGGCCAGACCGCTGGCGATCACGAACAGGGCGGCCAGGAAATAGGGATAGTGTCGCGCCTCGGCGGCGGGATAGAACAGCAGCGCGCCGGCCCCGAACAGGATCAGTCCGGTCACCACGGCCGCCTTGTAGCCGTAGCGTCGCATGATCATGCCGGCGGGCAGGGCCAGCACGAAATAGCCCAAATAGAAGGCCGACTGAACGAGGCCCGATTGCCCGTCGTTCAGGGTGAAGGTCTTCTTGAATTGCGGGATCAGCACGTCATTGAGATTGTTGGCGACGCCCCACAGGAAGAACAGGGCGGTGATCAGGATCAGCGGCAGTCGCGCGGTCCTTGGCCTTGGGCCGGTCTCCATGGATGTTTCCTCGGAGGCGCGCCGTTGGTCGGACGCCGATTGTCTGGCGACAACACATCATATGTGAATATTGTCGTCAAATATCAAAATGTTAGACTTGGGAAGCACCAGCGATGACGACCCGACGCCTATGCTTCGCCCTCGACCTGCGGGACGATCTGGACCTTATCACCCGTTACCGCACCTGGCACGCGCCGGGCGGTCCGCCTCCCGCGATCAACGCCGCGCTCCGCGCGGCGGGCGTCGAGGCGCTGGAGATCTTCCTGACCGGCAATCGGCTTTTCATGATCATGCAGGTCGGAGAGGCCTTTTCGCTCGAGGCCAAGGCGGCGGCCGACGCCGCCGATCCGGAGGTTCAGGCCTGGGAGGCCCTGATGTGGACCTTCCAGCAGGCCTTGCCCTGGGCGGCGACCGGCGAAAAATGGTTGGCCTGCGAGCGGATCTACGCCCTGTCCGAACAGCCGGACTAGACCGCCGCCTCTTCTAGACCGCCAGGGTCTTGAGCCGGTCGCGCAGGGTGCCCAGGTCTTCCAGCGGCAGATCCATCTGGCACAGGATCTTTTCCGGAATCGTCGCCGCCTGGTCGCGCAGGGCCAGGCCCTTGTCGGTCAGGGCGATGATCACCCGGCGCTCGTCCTTCGGGTCGCGGTGACGCGCGACAAGGCCGCCAGTCTCCAGGCGTTTGAGCAGCGGCGTCAGGGTGCTGGACTCCAGGTCCAGGGCGTCGCCCAGGGCCCCGACCGTGCGCGGGCTCTGCTCCCACAGCACCAGCAGGACCAGGTACTGCGAATAGGTCAGGCCCAAGGCGTCGAGCAGCGGACGGTAAAGACGCGTCACACGCTGCGCCGCGCCATAGAGGGCAAAGCACAGCTGACGGTCGAGGCGCAGGGCCTCGACCGGAGCTTGTACGGACGGGGTGGCTGTCTGGCTCATGCGGCCTTTACGGTGAATCCGACATCGATATTGCCGCGGGTGGCGTTGGAATAGGGGCAGACCTTGTGCGCCGTCGCAACCAGGGTTTCAGCCTCGGCTTGCGACAGGCCCTGGGTTTCGACTTCCAGCGTCACCTCAAGCTTGAAGCCGACCTCTTGCGGTAGCAGGCCGACCACGCCGGTGACCTGCGAGCCGGTCAGGGCCAGCTTTTGCTGGCGAGCCACCAGGCCCATGGCGCTCTGGAAACAGGCCGCGTAGCCGGCGGCGAACAACTGCTCGGGATTGGAACCGGTTTCCTTGCCGCCCAGGGCCTTGGGCATCGAAAGCTGCAGGTCCAGCAGACCATCGTCGCTGCGGACATGGCCTTCGCGGCCGCCGACGACGGTGGCGCGGGCTTCATAGAGAGTGCTCATGGGTCGCTCCTTGCGAATTAACATGTAAACGATTTAATCGTACACGATTTAAATTCAAGAGGAACGGGTGAAATTATATCGCGCGCGATATAATTTTGAGGGCGTCGTTCGGGCGGGACGGCCGGTAAGCTAGGCCGCCCAGGCGGCGGCGAAGCGCTTGAGCAGCGCGCGCGCGGCGCTCTCGACGCCGGAATGGACAGCTTCCAGGCGCAGGAACAGATCGCCGGCCGCATGGCCGCCGCGCGCCGGCAGACCCTGGCCGGGCAGGCGGACCAGACCGCGCGAGGCGGCCTTGGTCGAGATCCAGGCCAGGCGCGGACCCAGGGCGGTGTCGACCTCGATGCGACCACCCTCGGCCAGGACGCTTTTATCGACCTTGCCGGTCAGCCACAGGTCGTCGCCGCGGATCAGGGCCTCGCGCACGCCCTTGTGGCGAACCACGAAGGTGACGCCGTCAACCCGCACCTTGTCGTCTTCGCGTAGGCCGGCGGGCAGTTTCAGACGAAGTTTGCGACCGTCGATCGCCAGGTCCATGGCGCCGCCCGCGACGGCGGTGGCCACGTCGATCTCCAGCGTCGCCTGGCGGACGGGGTCGTGCGCGGCGGGCGCGGTGCAGGCGGGCGGAAAATGGATCTCGCGCGGCGGCGGCTGATCCTGCAGCAGGCGATAGGCGGCCAGCACGTCGCGGAACAGGGCCGCGTCGCCGCCCGGACGATCGGGATGGGCGCGCTTGGCGGCTTCGCGATAGGCGCCGCGCAGCTCGCGCTCGCCGGCGCCGGGCGCCACGCCCAGCAGGGCGCGGGCGGCGGAGAGGGTCAGGGAGGAGGCGGGCCGGACGGACATCCCGCCGACCCTGCCGCCACTTGGTCAACGAGCGGTTAAGTTAAGACTTTAGTTCGGCGCGGTGGCCCTCGCGCAAATGCGGGCCTATATCCCCCTCATGACCGACAACACCCTGATCCCGGCCTCGCCCAGCGAGGACGACTATGTCCGCCAGGTGACCCAGGCCGAGCCCCTGCCGCTGCTGCCGGAGAACGACCCGTTCGACCTGTTCGCCGAATGGCTGGCCGAGGCGGGAAAGAAGGAGCCCAACGACCCCAACGCCGTGGCGGTGTCGACGGTCGACAGCGATGGGATGCCGGACTCGCGCATGGTGCTGCTGAAGGAGTTCGACGCTCGGGGCTTTGTGTTCTACACCAACACCCAGAGCGCCAAGGGCCTGGAATTGGCCGCCCAACCCAAGGCGGCGCTGCTGTTTCACTGGAAATCCTTGCGCCGTCAGGTGCGGATCCGCGGCGCGGTCGAACCGGTGAGCGCGGCCGAAGCCGACGCCTATTTCGCCAGCCGCGCTCGCCACAGCCAGCTGGGCGCCTGGGCCAGCGACCAGTCGCGGCCTTTGCCCGATCGCCTAGCGCTGGAAAAACGGGTGGCCGAGATGGGCCTGAAGTTTGGCCTCTCCAAGGTGCCGCGTCCGCCGCACTGGTCGGGCTATCGGGTGGTCCCCACGGCCATCGAGTTCTGGCGCGACCGGCCGTTCCGGCTGCATGAGCGACTGGTCTATGCGCGGGTCGGCGAGGGCTGGAACACCCAGCGCCTGTTCCCCTGAGTCAAATCGTCGCCCTGGCCGCATAGCGCGCCAGGAAGGTCTCGACGGCGTCCTCGCAGATCGCCGGCAGGGCGCGCCGGGGCTGGGCCTGATCGCCGGCCGAAATGCCCAGCACCAGGGTGGCGTGATCGATCATGCCCATCAGTTGGCCGGCGGCCCACGACGGCTTGTCGAGGGTCAGTTCACCGGTTCGTTCCAGGTCCTCAATCAAGGCGATCGCGACCCCGCCCAGGTCATCGCGCGCGCTCTGCAGGACCGTGTCGGCCACCTCTTGCAGGCGACGGCGCTCGGCGGACACCAGACGAAAGATCGCGCGGGTCAGGGGGCGCGCCAGAAAGGCGGCATAGGCGTTGGCGAAGACCAGCAGGCGAACGCGGGCGTCGCCCCGGGCCAGGACGCTTTCGCCCACCGGCCCGGCGAAGTCGCGGACGGTCTCCAGAACCACCGACTTGAACAGATCGGCCTTGCTGGGGAAATGGGCGTAGAGCGTCGCGGTCGACACACTGGCGGCGCGCGCCACCCCTTCCATGCCGGCGTCCCGATAGCCGTCGCGCAGGAACTGCGTCCTGGCGGCGGAGACAATCTCGCTTCGCTTGTGTTCGGCCCGCTTGGGGCCGGCGCTGATCAGCATGTTCAGAACTCGATCGCCCCACCGGAATACAAGTTAATCGCGTAAGTTGTCTTGAGGCAAGTCTAGGGCGAGGACGGCGGCGTCAGATTCGGTTATGGGACCCCGGCGCCGGATCTTGAGCGCGGACGGACAGGATTTCAGGCGTGACCAAGGACGCTGAGAGCGCGCGCGAGCATGAGGTGGCGGCCTGGTTCGGGGCACGCGCCGAGAACACCATCGAAACCTCCTGCGCTCGGGTGTTCCTGATCGGCGACGCCGCCTTCAAGGTCAAACGCCCGGTCGATTTCGGCTTTCTGGACTATTCCACCCTGGAGCTGCGGCGCTGGGCGCTGGAGCGCGAACTGGCGTTCAATCGCGCCGCCGCGCCCGACATCTATCGCGCCGTGCGCCGCCTGACCCGGACCGCCAACGGCGGGATCGAGATCGACGGCCAGGGCGAGATCGTCGACCATGTGCTGGAGATGCGCCGGTTTGACGAGCAGGGCGTGCTGGCAACCCAGCCCTGGGCGATCGACGACGCGCTTGAGGATTCGCTGGGCCGCACCGTGGCCCGCTTTCACGCCGCGGCGACCTTGCGTCCGCAAGGCGGCGGGGTGAACGCCCTGGGCTATACGATCCGCTCCAACGCCAACCTGCTGCGCGGTCTGGCCCCGCGTTTGGGCGGCCTGGCCGTCGACCGCCTGATCGCCGAGACCGACCTGGCCCTCGAGCGCCTGGGTCCGCTGCTCGACGCCCGCGCCGGCCAGGGCTTCGCCCGCCACTGCCATGGCGATCTGCACCTGGGCAACATCCTGATCGAAGACCAGAAGCCGATCCTGTTCGACTGTATCGAGTTCAACGACACCCTGTCGGACATCGACATCCAGTACGATCTCGCCTTTTTGCTGATGGATCTGGATTTTCGCCGTCGCCGCGATGCGGCCGGCCGGGTGCTGAACGCCTATCTCGACGAGGCCGCGCGCCATTTCGGCCAGGGGCTGTGGTCGGGCCTCGCCGCCCTGCCGCTGATGCTGTCGGTCCGCGCGGCGGTGCGTACCCACGTCTGGGCCTATACAGGCGATGACGAGGCGGCGCGGGCCTATCTGGCCACCGCGTTGGAGCACCTGGCGCCCAAACCGGTCAGCCTGGTGGCGACGGGCGGGCTGTCGGGGTCGGGCAAGTCGACCTTCGCCCGCGTCTGCGCGCCGGGGCTGGGCTCGGCGCCCGGCGCGATCGTGCTGCGCACCGACGAGATCCGCAAGCGCCTGTGGGGCGCGCCGTCGCTGCAACGCCTGCCGCGCGAGGCCTATGCGCCGGAGATGGGCGCCCGCGTCTATGATCAGCTGTTCGAGGATGCGGCCCTGGCGCTGACGGCCGGCCGGTCGGTCGTGTTGGACGCGGTGTTCATGAAGCCCGAAGAGCGCGCGCGGGCCGAGGCTCTGGCCGCGTCTTGCGGCGTCGCCTTCCAGGGGGTGTGGCTGGAAGCGCCGCCCGAGGTGCTGCGCGCCCGGGTCGCGGCCCGGATCAATGACGCCTCCGACGCCGACGTCGCCGTGCTCGAGGCCCAACTGTCCCGTGACGCCGGCGACATCGCCTGGCGCAAGGTCGATACGGTCAGCGCCTTCGAGGACGAGGCCCGGACCCTGGCGGAGACGATGGGCTGATCACGCCGCGTCGTGCAGCGCGTCGGCGCCCCGCTGGCCGGGGCTGACCGCGTGGGCGATCGCGGTGATCAGGGCGGCCGGCTTGACCGGTTTGCCCAGGTGATCGGTGAAGCCCATCTTCAGGAACCGCTCGCGGTCGCCGGCCAGGGCCGAGGCGGTCAGGGCGATGACCGGCAGGTCGGGATGGCCGGTCGCGCCCGACCGGATCGCCTCCAGCGCGGTGATGCCGTCCATCACCGGCATGTTGATATCCATCAGCACGCAGTCGAAGCCTTCGCCGGCCATGGTCTCCAGCGCCGCCTGGCCGTTGTCGACCACGGTCAGCGACACGCCGGTGGCCTCCAGCATCGCCCGGACCACCAGCTGATTGATCGGATTATCCTCGGCCATCAGCACGCGAACGGTCTTCAGAGCAGCGTCGTCCTGTGACCGTTCCGGTTCGATCCGGACCCTGGGCTCGGCGACCGCCGCGCGGAGGCTGAACACGAAGCAGGCGCCGGTCGGCGAGGGCTCCAGCGTCAGGTCCCCGCCCATCTGGCGGGCCAGGGCGCGGGAAATGGTCAGGCCCAGCCCGGCGCCGCCATGGCGCCGCGACACGGTGTCGTCGGCCTGGGTGAAGCTGTCGAAGACGCGGCCCGCGGCCTCCGGCGGAACACCGGGCCCGGTGTCGCGCACGGCGAAGCGGATGTCCAAAGCCTCGGGGCCTGCCGCGTGCGAGGCCGAGATTTCGAGACTGATCCCGCCCTCGGCCGTGAATTTCAGGGCGTTGGCGATCAGATTGACCAGCACCTGGCGGATCCGCAGGACGTCGGCCTCGATCCAGGCCGGAACGGCGGCGCCTATGGCGACCGACAGCGTCAGGTTCTTGACGACGGCGACATCGCGCCAGGCGTCGAGGACCTCGCCGAGGGTCTCTTCCAGATTGAACGGCGCAACGACGAGTTCAACCCGGCCGGCTTCGATGCGGGAGAGGTCCAGGACGTCGTCGAGCAACTTCATCAGGTTATCGCCTGATTTCAGCATCAGACGAACCTGTTCGCGTTGGCCCTCGTCGAGGTTCGAGCGGGCCAGGGCATGGGCCATGCCAAGCATGCCATTCATCGGCGTGCGCAACTCGTGACTAGCGACCGCGATGAAGGTCGACTTGGCGCGCGTGGCCTCGAGCGCGCGCTCGCGCTCCTCGCGCAGTCCGTGGGTCAGTTCGTCCAGGCGGCGGGCCGCCGCGCGGTTGGAGATCATGGTGTTGACGGTGGTCAGTGTCACCAGCAGCAAGGCGGCGCGGGCGGTGTCCGGGCCGATGCCGTGGGCGTCGTAGAAGAAGACGGGAAAGACAATCAGGCTGGCCAGAGGCGCGACCGCGCTGATCGCCACCAGGGTCCAGGGCTGATGGCGGTAGTTCTGGACGAAGACGATCTGGCCCACCCAGATTCCGACAGCGGCCAGTTTCAGGTCGGCGGTGGTGGACAGCCACAGCATCGCCGCGAGCCAGCCCCAGATGAGATTGATGGGCAGGGCCCCCAGCACGAAGGCGGCGCGCAGACGATGCGAGGCGTGGACCCCGGGTTTGAAGCGGTGCGTGGCCAGGCGCGCCAGGCCTTCTGACGCCAAGAGGGCGATCAACCAACTCAAGGCCAGACGCCAGTCCAGGGCTCGGCCGATAACCACCGCGACCACCGCGGCCGAGATGACGCGCGACGGCAGCAGGCGATGCGTATCCATCGCCACCTCGTCCAGTCGGTCGTCCGCCCAAGGGGATTGGCGCCAATGCAAGATCTTGTTCCGGTGGAGCGCTGAGATTCGCATCGCGACAATATCGTGATCCCGGCGCCGAGGGCCTAAACGCGGCTGCGACGGATCAGCGCGGACCCGAGAGGCCGGAGGCGACGCCACCCGGCGGATGAAAGCGGTTCGCGCCGGGCGCGCGGCGCGTTGCGCGGGAAGGCGGGTCCCGATAGCCTTGGCCGCATAACAAGAAGTTCTTCGGGAGAGCCAGTTCGATGCAGGGGTTGATGCAACACGGGGCGTTGACGGTCGACAAGATCATCGAGCACGCCGCCCAGTGGCACGGTGGCCGCGAGGTCGTCACCCGTTCGGTCGAGGGGCCGATCGTGCGGACCACCTATGGTCAGATCCGCGACCGCGCCAAACGGGTGTCGAACGCCTTGCTGGCGCTGGGAATCAAGCCTGGCGACCGCGTCGCCACCCTGGCCTGGAACACCGGCCGCCACATGGAGGCCTGGTACGGCATCATGGGCATCGGCGCGGTGTGCCACACGCTCAATCCGCGCCTGTTTCCCGAACAGATCGCCTGGATCGCCGATCACGCCGGCGATCGCGTGTTGTTCACCGACCTGACCTTCCTGCCGATCGTCGCGGCCATCCTGCCCAAGGTTCCGAGCATCGAGCACGTCGTGGTCTTCACCGACGGCGCCCACATGCCGGCCTTCGCGCCGGCCGGCGAGGCGCCGCACTTCAAGGGCGTTCACTGTTTCGAGACCTTGGTCGACAGCCACGGCGCCGACTGCGCCTGGGGCGGCTTCGACGAAGGGACGGCGGCGGGGCTCTGCTACACCTCGGGCACCACCGGCGACCCCAAGGGGGTGATGTACTCGCACCGCTCCAACTTCCTGCACACCCTGATCACCCTGCAGCCCGACGTGATGGGCCTGTCGCAGCGCGACGTGATCCTGCCCGTGGTGCCGATGTTCCACGCCAACGCCTGGGGCGTGGCGTTCTCGGCGCCCGCCGCGGGCGCCAAGATCGTCATGCCGGGTCCCAAGATGGACGGCGCGTCGATCTATGAGCTGCTGGAGACCGAGGGGGTCACCTTCTCGGCCGCCGTGCCCACGGTCTGGCAGATGCTGCTGCAGCACCTGCGCGACACCGGGGCCAAGTTGCCGGTGCTGAAGAAGGTGGTGATCGGCGGCGCGGCCTGTCCCGAGCACATCATCCGGGCCTTCCAGGAAGACTATGATGTCGAGGTGGTTCACGCCTGGGGCATGACCGAGACCTCGCCGGTCGGCACGCTGTCGGTGCTGACCGAAGAGCTGCTGAAGCTGCCCTATGACCAGCAGATGCCCTATCGCCTCAAGCAGGGGCGCCCGCCCCTGGGCGTCGAGCTGAAACTGACCGATGACGCCGGTCAGCGCCTGCCGCACGACGGCAAGAGCTTCGGCAACCTGAAGATCAAGGGTCCGATCATCGCCGCCGAATATTTCCGCGGGGCCGGCGGCAAGATCCTCGATGACGAGGGCTTCTTCGACACCGGCGACGTCGCGACGATCGACGAGCACGGCTTCATGCAGATCACCGACCGCGCCAAGGACGTGGTGAAGTCCGGCGGCGAGTGGATCAGCACCATCGACATCGAGAACATCGCCGCGGGTCACCCCAAGGCGGCGCTGGCGGCGGTGATCGGCGTGCCGCATCCCAAATGGGATGAGCGTCCGATCCTGCTGGTCAAGCTGAAGGACGGTGAAACCGCCACCAAGCAAGAATTCCTGGCCTTCCTCGAAGGCAAGATCGCCAAGTGGTGGATGCCCGACGACGTGGTGTTCGTCGACGATATCCCGCTGGGCGCGACCGGCAAGATCGACAAGAAGCTGATCCGCCAGCGCATGAAGGACTACGTCCTGCCGACCGCCGCCGCGGCGGAGCCCGCGGTCGCCCCGACCCTGGCGGCCGCCGACGGCGGTCAGGTCACGCGCATCTATGCCCCGGACCCTGTCGAGACGCCCCCCGACGCGGAGGCGATCCTCGCGGGGGAGCCTGAGGCCGGGGCGGCGCACGTCGAGTCCGCTCCGGCCGAGATCGCGCCCGAAATGACGGCGTTCACGCAGGTCCAATCCCTGCCGGAGGCTGAAAACCTCGACGAGCCGCCCCTGAGTCTGGTCGCGCCCGAGGCGGTGGTCGAGCCCGAGCCGGTCGTCGATGCGGCCCCGGCGCCGGTCGCCACGCCGGTGGCGGCGGTCACCGACGATCTGCCGTTCGCCATGCCGCTGTCGCCGCGCGACAAACGCCAGCGCGCGGTCGCCGCAGCCAAGGCGGGCCAGCCGCCGGCCTGGGCCCCGGTCTTCCTGGATATCGCCCTGATCATCGCCCTGATCCCGGGTCTGCTGGTGGCGGTGGGCGCGCTGGGCGTCAAGCTTGGCCTGCTGGACCTGTCGCTGGGTTACACCCTGATGGCGCGGGACTGGGCGCCTAAGCTGGCGCTGCTGGGCGTCGCCACGGGCGTTCTGAGCCTGATCACCGCCCTGATGGTCGGCTTCTCCAAGCTCTGGCAACGGGTATTGCTGGTCCTGGTGATCACGGCCGCCACGATCGCCACGATGGTGGGCGTGGATACGGCGGGCGGCCGGGCGCCGCCGCTGCACGACGTCTCCACCGACTGGAAGACGCCGCTGGGCTTTTCCGATGCGGCCCTGGCCGCGCGGGGCGGCTCGTCCCAGGCGGTCGAGGACGATCCCAGCCTGCCGGTCGGGTCGGTGGTGTTCGCGGGGCGTCGGGTGGCCGACGTCAACGCCGAGACCTGTCCGGCGGCCCGCCCGCTGGTGCTGGAACGGTCGCCCGCCGACGCCTATGAGGCGGCGAAGGCCGCGGTGCTAGCCGCGGGCCTGGCCCTGATCACCGACGATCCCATGGACGGACGGCTGGAAGCCACCGGCCGCACCTACTGGTACGGGCTGGTCGACGATCTGGTCGTGCGGGTTCGCCCCGACGCCGCCGGCGCGCGGGTGGACATGCGCTCGATCAGTCGCGAAGGCGGCCCGGACCTGGGCCGCAACTGTCGCCGGATCGAGACCCTGGCGACGGCGATCAAGGGCTGAGGGCTCAGGCCCGCCGATAGTCGGCGTCCAGGCCGGGCTGGCCCTCGCAGGTCACCCGGCCCTCGCGGACCAATTGCAGCATGTGAGCCAGCACCGAATGGGCGGCCGCGGGATGCAGGCGCGGATCGACGGCCGCGTAGAGGATCGGGACGATCGCCCTGATCCGCGTGTGGCTGTGGGCCAGGGCTTCGAGGATCTGCACCTCGCGGGCCCGGCGGTGGGCGATATAGGCGTCGACGAAGGGCCCGACCTCGCGCACCGGCGCGCCGTGGGTGGGCCACAGGGTCTGGAAGCGCCGGTCGCGAACCTTTTCGAGACTGGCGAAATAATCGCCCATGTCGCCGTCGGGCGGGGTGATCACCGTGGTGGACCAACCCATGATGTGATCGCCGCTGAACAGGGCGTTCTCTTCCGTCAGCGCGAAACAGACATGGTTGGAGGTGTGGCCCGGGGTGGTGATCGCCTCCAGGGTCCAGCCCGGGCCGGACAGGATCTGGCCGTCGGTCAACTCGATATCGGGGCGGAAGCGCCCGTCCGCGCCTTCCTCCAGCCCGGCATGGGCTTCGCCGTGGTCGGCGGGCGCGGGGAGGCCGTAGATCACCGCGCCGGTGGCCTGGGCCAGGGGGCGGGCGAGGGGGGAATGGTCAAGGTGATGATGGGTGACCAGGATATGGCTCACCGTCTCGCCCTCCAGCGCCGCCAGCAGGGCGTCGCGATGTTCAGGCAGCTCGGGGCCCGGGTCGATCACCGCAACCGTGCCGGATCCGATGATGTAAACGCCGGTGCCGGTATAGGTGAACGGTCCCGGATTGCGGGCGATCACCCGTCGGATCAGGGGCGAGACCTGATCGCACCGGCCGTAGTCAAAGGCGATCTCGTGAACATAGGGGATCATGACGGTCTCCGGCGCCGGTCTTGCGGTTGAGCCTTCCAGTAACCTCTGGAGGACGCGCCATGGTGGCGGATGCGGCGATTTTTGTCTCGAAACGGCTCCAGCGCGTGGCCTTCGCCATCCTGTGTCTCATCATGGCCCAGTTCGTCCTGGCCAGTTGCCAGGCCGAACCCTCGCCGATGGCCGCGCGCGTATCGCTCTAGCGCGGCCTCAACGCTCGATCACCAAGCCTCGCGATAGAGGGGGTTGCCGAACAGGTCAGCCGGGCAAGACGCCCGACAGATCATAGCCCGCCGCCGCGCCCTGGCTGACCAGGGTTTCGCGGTCGGTCGCGCCTGACAGCGCCTGTCCGATCGACCAGGTGACGATCGACCGGGTCCCCGACCGACAGAAGGCCAGGACTGGCCCCTTGGCGCCTTGGACCGCCCGCGCCACCGCCTCGACCTGGTCCGGTCCTGGCCCGCCCCGCACGGGGATATGGACATAGTCCAGGCCCGCCGCTCGGGCGGCGGCCTCGATCATCGCGCTGGTCGGTTGGCTGGGATCTTCGCCGTCTGGGCGGTTGTTGATCACCAGAACGAATCCCTCGGCGGCGGCCCGGGCGATGTCGGCCTCCGTGACCTGTGGGCTGACGGACAGGGACCCGGTGACGCGTCGGAAGTCGACCATGATGCTTGTTAAACCTTTTGACCGCCCGCCCCGAAATGTTGTGACGGAACCGGCATCTTCATGATCTCGCGGCGCCGTTGCAATGGGCGTTCGCGTACAACTGTGCCCTGAAACTGGGCAATATCAGAAATCGATTCACGGATATCGGCGCGGCGTGGGGCGAAAGAACCGATATTTCGGCAAAACTCCGCAAAGCGTTTCGATGTTGTCAAGATTGCCGAGGTGGATTTTGCCGCGACACACTTCTGTCGAATATCCGCGTTCGATAAGCCGCGCGTTGTGAATTCTCCCCGTTAAACCAAGGTTTTGGCGGGTCGAACCTTCAATCGGCACACTTGTGCGGTGAGTGATTGCGGCATCTGTGACAACAATGGGGCGAGCGTGTTGCGATTATGCGACAGCACCGAGCGATGTGGGTTACCGACCTGTAATCACAATTGACCCAAAACTGTCATGGCTCCTAACGTCTCCGCCAACCGGGGAAATGTTTTCCGGGACACCAGTAATCTCGTGGTGCAGTTCGCGCGGATTTCCGCGCACGCCGGACGAAACGTTTCTTCAGGGGCCTGTCCGGCCGGAACGCTGCCTCACGCTAGAGGGGATATGATGACCATGAAATCCACAAAAGGTGGCGTTCGCGCACGTCTTTTGACGTCGACGCTGCTGGCGGGCCTCGCGGCCGTAGCCGCGCCGTTGGCGATCACGGCGATCGCCACGGCGATCCCGACCCTGGCCTCGGCGCAGGACTACACGAGCGGCACGCTGTCTGGCCGGGTCCTGGACTCGAGCGGCGCTCCCGTCTCTGACGCCGCGGTGACCGTGCGCTCGCAGCAGACGGGCGTTACGCAGAGCTCGACGACCGACGCCACCGGCCGCTTCCGCGCGCCGCTGATCCCGACCGGCACCTACACGGTTGTGGTTGCCAAGGACGGTTTCACCACCACCACCAACAGCGGCCTGGCGGTTCGCGCCGGCGGCGAGTCGTCCTACGCCTTCAGCCTGGCTTCGGTTGACGCGGTCGCCGAAGTCGTGGTCACGGCCTCTGCCCGGCCCGAGCTGGACTTCTCGCAAACCACGACCGGCCTGGTCGTGGACGTCGAACAACTGGTCAAGACCGTTCCCGTGGTTCGCAGCGCTCAGGGCTTGGCCTTGCTCGCGCCGGGCGCCATCCAGGGCGGGGCCGGCAACTATGCGGGCCAAGTCGCCGTCGGCGGCGCCTCGGTGTCGGAGAACGCCTTCTTCGTCAACGGCCTGAACATCACCAACTTCAACACCTATCTCGGCGGCGCGACCGTGCCGTTCGACTTCTACAAGACGTTTGACGTGAAGACCGGCGGCTACTCCGCCGAGTTCGGCCGCGCGACCGGCGGTGTCATCACCGCCACGACCAAGTCCGGCACCAACGATTTCATGTTCGCCGTTCACGGCAACTATGAGCCGAACGACCTGCGGTCCGACCAGAAAGACACCTACCTGAACTCGGGCAAGCGTCTGAAGCGCGACTACAAGGACATGATCTTCGAAGCCGGCGGCCCGATCATCAGGGACCACCTGTTCCTGTACGGCTTGGCGCAAATCCGCAGCCTGGAAACCAACCCGGGCAACCTGGCCACCCGTTCGGCCAGCGCCACCGTCGCCGGTGAGTCGGCCAACGGTTCCCAGAACCTCACTGAAGATCGGTCGGGCCAGGCGTTCTACGGCGCCAAGCTGGACGGCTACCTCACCTCGCGTCAACACCTGGAAGCCACCTACTTCCGGACCAACGACATCACCAAGCGCCGCGTCTATGGCTACAACCAGTTCACCGACAAGGTCGGCAAGCTGAAGTCGGGCTCCAACTTCCCGACCGGCGGCCAAAACTTCGTGTTCAAGTACACGGGCTCGTTCACCGACTGGTTCACCCTGTCGGCCGCCTATGGCCGCAACGAGGACAACCTCGCGACCCTGCCGCTGAACACCACCGATCCGCTCGTGCAGGATCAGCGCGTCGGCACCGCCGCGACGATCAGCCAGCAGTCGGTCGCGGCCATCGCCGCGCCCTACCAGACCAAGCGTAACTTCTATCGCGTCGACGCCGATCTCTATTTCGACCTTCTGGGCAAGCACCACATCCGGGGCGGCTACGACCACGAAGACGATTATCTGACCCACTTCTCCAAATACACCGGCAACGCGTCCTACCTCTACAGGACCGCGGCTGCGGGTAACCCCTACGGCCTGGCCGCGGGCACCCAGTTCATCGAAGCCCGCACGTTTATCTCCGGCGGCAAGTTCGATGGCCAGAACGAAGCCTGGTACGTTCAGGACTCCTGGACGCCCATCCACGGTCTGACCTTCAACCTCGGGATTCGTAGCGACAGCTTCACGCAGGCGGGTTCGAACGGCGTCGTCTTCGCCGACCTGAAGGACAACATCGCCCCGCGTGTCGGCGTCACCTGGGATCCGATCGGCGAAGGCCGCGACAAGCTGTTCGCGAACTACGGCAAGTACTACCTGCCGATCGCGGGCAACACGGCCTATCGTCAGGCGGCGGGCACCTACGACTTCACCGCGCGCTACTACAATCTGGCCGGCTACACGCCGAGCCCGACCACTGGTCTGCCGACCGGCGGGCTCGGCACGCAACTCGTCGGCTATACGGGCGCTCGCGCCTGTGTCGCCGGTGGGGCCTCGGCCGCGGGCGTCGTGGGCTGTACCTACCAGAACGATGGCTCGTTCTACACCGCCGACCAGAACCACAGCAAAGAGCTGAAGGCGACGGAACAGGACGAATATATCATCGGCTACAGCCACCGGTTCGATAACCTGTGGACCATCGGCGCGACCCTGACCTATCGGAACCTGATCGAGGGCGCCGACGACGTGGCCATCGACTACGCCGTTATCGCCTACTGCAAGGAAAAGGGCCTCGTCTGCGACAACTACGACGGCACGCTGAACGACTACGCGATCATCAACCCAGGCTCGGCCGCGACTGTTAAGCTGCAGAACCCGCTGTCGTCCACGAGCACCGCCCTGCCGACCATCACCTTCACGGCCGCCCAGCTCGGCTATCCGAAGGCCAAGCGTGAATACACCGCCCTGGATCTGTCGTTCGATCGCGCCTTCGACGGCAAGTGGAGCTTCCACGGCACCTACACCCTGTCGGAAGACAAGGGGAACTACGAAGGCTCGTCCTACAGCGACTACGCCAGCGGCCAGACGGACTCGGGCATCACCCTGCAGTTCGACACGCCGACCCTGGTCGAAGGCGCCTACGGCCTGCTGCCGAACCACCACGCCCACGTCCTCAAGGGCTATGGCTCGTATCAGCTGACCGACAGCCTGAGCATCGGCGCCAACGGCACGATCATCTCGCCCCGTCGGGTGGGCTGCATCGGCTACGACCCGAACGACAGCACCCTGGAAGCCAACTACGGCCCGTCCTACACCCACTATTGCGGTGGCAAGCTGGTTCCGCAGGGTACGGGCACCAGCACGCCTTGGACGACGTCGTTCGACACCTCGCTGCGCTACACGGTGCCGAAATTCGTCCCCTACCAAGGCGACCTGGTCTTGCGCGTGGATGTCTTCAACATCTTCAACTCACGCAAGCCGGTGAACGTCCAGAACGTCGCTGAAAACGGCCCGGTGCTCTACACCTCGCCCGCCAAGACCACGCCGGTCTTCGGGCAGCCGACCACCTACCAGTCGCCGCGGTACATCCGCTTCGGCTTCGACCTGGCCTTCTAAGAAGACCCAGTTCGAATGGAATGGCGGCGGGCTCCGAAAGGAGCCCGCCGTTTTTCGTTGGGCGATGGGTCGCGCAAGGGTGGCCAAGCCTTGGACACCGTCGGCGGTTTCGCGCTACGGCTCCAGCGACGACCGCGTGAGGCTGACCGATGGCGACGATCCATTCCTACGAGCCCAAGGCTGGGCATGGCCTGCGCCACGACCCGCTCAACGCCATCATCGCGCCGCGGCCGATCGGCTGGATCTCGTCGCTCAGCGCCGATGGCGCGCGCAACCTGGCGCCCTACAGCTTCTTCAATGCCTTCAACTACTGGCCGCCGATCATTGGCTTCTCCAGCACGGGTTGGAAAGATACCGCCCGCAACATCCAGGAGACCGGCGAGTTCGTGTGGAACCTGGCGACCCGGCCTCTGGCGCAGGCCATGAACGCCACCTCGGCCATGGCGCCCAGCGACGTCGACGAGTTCGACCTGGCGGGTCTGACCGCAACGGCCTCGGTCAAGGTGGCCGCGCCGCGCGTAGCCGAAAGCCCTGTGGCCTTCGAGTGCCGCCTAACGCAGCAGATTCGCCTGACCGACGCGGCCGGCGAGGCGGTCGAGGCCTGGCTTACCTTGGGCGAGGTTGTCATGGTTCATATCGACGCCAGCCTGCTGGTCGATGGGGTCTATGACACCCTGGCCGCCAACCCCATTCTGCGCGGTGGTGGGCCGGCGGACTATTTCTGTATCGACGAGACCGGCCGCTTCCAAATGATCCGGCCCTGAGCCGCCCTCTCAGGTCGCACCCACGAAAAGGCCGCCCAGCTCAGCTGGGCGGCCTTTGTTCTGTCTCTGGCCTCGAAGCCCTCAGTGGATCGGCGTGTCGGCCAGCACCGCGGCCCCGCCGGGCGCGGCGCGCAGGCGGGCGGTGGCCACCTGATCCAGGATCGCTTCCGAGCGGGGATCGCCCAGGATCCAGGCGGTGGCCGCCAGGGTCTTCATCGAGGTCGAGCTGACGCCCAGGGCGCGTTGCAGGGCCTCCAGAGGCGACTGACCGCCGTCCATGGGCTTGAGGCGCACCTCGCCCTTCAGGTTGGCCAGGGCCTTGGCCTTGTCGACCGCCTGATAGAAGCCGCCCAGTTCGTCGACCAGACCCAGCTGCAAGGCCTGCTCGCCGGTCCAGACGCGGCCTTTGGCGATCTCGCGCACCCGTTCGGGCGACAGCTTGCGGCCGTCGGCGACCCGGGTGACGAAGCCGGCATAGATGCGGTCCATCCAGCCGGCGAACTTGGCGCGCTGATCGGGCGTGAAGCCTTCGCCCGTGCCGAAGGCGCCGGCATAGTCGCCGCCCACATGCACCGCGTGGGTGTCGACGCCGAAGCGCGACAGGGCGTCGCCCAGGGCGAACTTGCCGCCATACACGCCGATCGAGCCGGTCAGGGTGGTGGGCTCGGCGACGATGGCCGAGGCCTGGCTGCTGATCCAGTAACCGCCGGAGGCGGCGTAGGTGCCCATCGAGACCACCACCGGCTTGCCGGCGGCCTTGGCGGCCTTCACGGCGGCCAGGATCTGTTCAGACGCGGTGTCGGAGCCGCCGGGCGAGGAGACGCGGAAGACGATGGCCTTGACGTCCTTGTCGGCCGTGGCGTCGTAGATCGCCTTGGCCACGTCGTCGGAATAGACCGTCGACTCGCCGCCGAACGGCGAGCCGCCGCTGCCGCTGCTCCCGGTGACGATCGCGCCTTCTGCGCCGATCACCGCGATGGCGGGGCCGGATTTCAGGGCGGGGTGCTTGGAGCGCGCGGCATAGTCGTCGAACGCGATCAGCTTGGCGCCCTTGCCGGCCCGCGACAGCACCAGGGCCTCGACGTCATTGACCTGGCCGACCTTGTCGATCAGGCCCTTGTCGCGTGCTTCCTGGGCGCTGTAGGGGCCCGCCTCGAGGGTGCGGATCAGCTGAGCGGGATCCTTCATGCGGTCGGCCGCGGCCGTGGTCAGGGCCGTGCGATAGACCGAACCCATCCACGACAGCGATGACTCGCGGTGGGCGGGCGTATAGTCGCTGTAGAGATAGGGATTGACCGCGTTCTTGTACTCATAGCGCTGTTCGTACTCGGCCTTGACCCCGTACTTGTCGAAAAAGCGCTTGAAGAACATCGCCTCGCTGGAGACGCCGACGGCCTGGAACGCGCTGCCGGGCTGCATCCAGAACTCGCTGGCGGCCGAACCCAGCATGTAGGTCGAGGTCACCATGCCCGAGGGATACAGGCCCTGGCTGTGCGCATAGATCGGCTTCTTGCCGACCGAGCGGAAGTGCTTGAAGGCCAGGCGCAGTTCGTCGGCCGTGGCCGGCGCCATGCCGCCCTCGGGCAGGCGCACCAGCAGGGCCTTGACCTTGTCGTCGGTCTCGGCCCGGCGCAGGGTCTCGATGATCGACATCACCGAGCGGCCGCCGCCGCTGAAGGCCGCGAAGGGGTTGTGGGAGTCCTGGTCGGTGAGACCGCCGCGCAGGTCCAGTTGCAGGACCGAATGGGCGGGGACCGCGGCGGGCCGGGCGGCGCCGGCGGCCATGACGATCAGCAGGAACGGGACGCCGACCACGAACAACACCAGACCGGCGAAAACGCCGGCCATGGTCAGGAGAAACTGTTTCATCGAAGATCCCGTCACCAATTCCACCGCACGCTAACGGCTGTTGCCTCGCGGCACAAATGAACAGCGTGCAACGCGACGCCTCGCGGCGAATATCTGCAAAACTTGGCGATTGATACCGGGAGAAGATGGTCGGAGTGGCAGGATTTGAACCTGCGACCCCTGCGTCCCGAACGCAGTGCTCTACCAGACTGAGCCACACTCCGACTTGGAGGGCGGCTTATAGAGGCGCGGTCGCGCGGTCGCAAGAGTCATTTATACGGGCTGAAAAAGAAGTTGAAAGCGCCGTTGCATCCGTCCGACTCCTGCGCTATCTCCACCGCCTCGTCGGGCCCGGAAGGGTTTCGCCGTTCCTGCTGGGGAATGGTGTAATGGTAACACAGCGGTTTTTGGTACCGTCGTTCTAGGTTCGAGTCCTAGTTCCCCAGCCACACTCTCCAATCCTTTTCGGGATGCATCACGGCTGACGCCGTCTTGCGACGCGTCGATCGCGTTGATCGCGACGCGCGAGCCCGCATCGTTTCTCAATGCTGAAGTTGAGCGGCGTGGGCTGGACGCGTTATTTCATCGCGATTCGATACAGTTGCTGACCCGGGACCTGCAGGGCCGTTGTGATGAAGACGATCTATGGAACAGCGATCTCTATTTCGCGGCCGCGAAGAGATAAGATCGCTCATCAGATTCGCCTTTTCCAGAATTTGAGCCGAAGACTACTTGTGTTTCGATCTAAGGGGTGTATCCACAAATCAAATCCTGATTGGAGTCGTAATCGTGGAAGACAAAGCCTCGCTCATCGAGCTGACTGCGGAAATCGTAGCCAACTATGTCGCAAATAACAGCACGCCGATATCCGATCTGCCGGCTCTAATTCGCGCCACGCACGACGCCCTTGCTGGTATTGGCTCGCCCGAGGCCCCGGTTGTCGAAGCCGTTACGAAGGCGAGCTCGGCGCAGATCCGTAAGAGCATCACGCCCGACGCGCTGATCAGCTTTGAGGACGGCAAGCCCTACAAGACTCTGAAGCGTCACCTGACCACGCACGGCATGACCGTCGCTGAATACAAGGCCAAGTGGGGTCTGCCCAACGACTATCCTACGACGGCCCCCGCCTATAGCGAGGCCCGCTCGGCGATGGCCAAGGCCCTGGGCCTGGGTCAAGGCGGCCGCAAGGCCAAGAGCCCGGCCAAGGCGCCGCGCGCGCGCAAGGCCTAACCGCTTCACGGCGAAATAGACAAGAGGGGGCTGGCCTTAGGGCCGGCCCCTTTCTGAATCCGGGCCCTTTTTGAGTCTGGCGGCGTGCGGTCGAGGTCAGGCCTGGGCCAGGCCTTCTTCGGCTCAGTGTTCGTCTGGCGCGCCGGGGCGCGCGTCGGACGAGAGGATCCGGGTCAGGGTCTCGGCCAGCTGACTGACCTCGATCGGCTTGGCGATCAGCCCATCCATTCCCGCGTCCGCATACAGTGTCTGCTCATGGGTCAGCACGCTGGCCGTCACGGCGATGATGGGCGTGCGGGCCCGGCCGGTCTGGCGCTCGCCGTCACGAATGGCCCGGCTGGCTTCCAGCCCGTCCATGCGCGGCATGTGCACGTCCATCAGAATGGCGTCCCAGGGCTCGCGCTCCCACATCGCCACGGCCTCGCAGCCATCGACCGCGAAACAGGCTTCCGAGCCCAGGTGGCTTAGCAGCGTCAATAATACGATCCGATTGGTCTCGTTGTCGTCGACGATCAGGATCCGGGGCAGGGCGGTCGTCCGCTCGGCGACGACGGACAGGGCGGCGACGGGCTCGGCGACGGCTTGGGTCCGCGGCGTCGCCACCGTGAAGTCAAATCGCGTGCCGCCGCCCGGCAGAGGCGCGAAATCGATCCGCCCGCCCATCAGGGTCACCAGGTCCTTGCAGATCGCCAGACCCAGGCCCGCGCCGCCGGCGCGCCGGGTGCTGGAGCCGTCCAGTTGGGCGAACTTGCCGAACACCATGTCGCGCTGACTCTCGGGAATGCCGACACCGCTGTCGTCGATTTGGAAGGTCAGGCTCGCGCCATCGCCGTCGACGCTCACGCCAAGGCCGCCGGACTCCGTGAACTTGATGGCGTTGGAGATCAGGTTGCTGAGCACCTGGCGCAGGCGCTCGGCGTCGCCCATGCGCCAGCCCGAGGCGGCGGGGGTGACGTTCAGCGTGAAGGTCAGGCCCCGTTCGCGGGCCAGGCCGCCATAGAGCTGGCGCAGGGCGTCGAGCAGGGCGTCCAGATCAAAGGGGGCGGGGATGATCTCCATCCGACCCGCCTCGATCCGGGAAATGTCGAGGATGGCGTTGATGACGCCCAGCAGGGACTGACCCGAGGCGGTGATGATCTCCAGATGGCGCTTCTGCTCGGGCGCCAGTTCCCCGGCGGCCATGATCTGGGCCATGCCCAGAACGCCGTTCAACGGCGTGCGGATCTCGTGGCTCATGGTGGCCAGGAACTCGGTCTTGGCGCGATTGGCGGCGTGGGCGCTGACGGCCAGGGCCTGGGTCTTGGCCTGCAATCGTCGATTTTCGCACAGCTCGCGCTCCAGATCGGCGTTCAGCGTGTCGCTGGCCAGGCGCGCGCGCACCTCGCGACTGACCGCGCCGCGCATCAGGCTCGACATGCCGATCGCCGCGAAGGCGCCGGCCAGGCCGACGAAAGCATATTGACCGATGAGATCGCCGGACGCCTGGCGCGCCATCCAGATCAGGCCGGCCACCGACAGGATCACGCTGACGAAAGCCAGGCGTCGGGTTGGCGAGGTTGTGCCGAACACCAGGGCCATCAGCACGAAATAGACGAGCTTCTGCGGCTCGAAATGGATGCTCAGATAGGCCGTGACATTGATCAGGATGATCAGGTTCATGCCCAGAACCAGGGTCTCCAGGCGCCGGGGGCTGACCTCAGGCCTGGCCAGGATGTGCCAGGCGGTCGGCCCGTAGATGGCGCCCATGACCGACAGTCCGCCGATGATCAGCAGATTGACGCCGGTCTCGTAGAAAGGGTGGGAGAGGCTGAGGAGGCCATAATAGACGCCGGCGGCGATCAGGTAGCCGCGCGCGATGGGCACATAGGCCCGCATGAGGGCTAAGTCCGTCGACCTGGATGTGCTTCGGATCGGCGACGTCAAGCCATACCCCTGAGCCTGCTTATTCCAACAGGCCCTCAGCCTAGCCGAGTAATGATTAAGTCTCCCCGCAGGCTTGGCCCGAGCACTACCCAAATAGAGGGTCTAGACGCCGCTGAGCGCCAATCCCGGCGCATCGGGATCTCGCGTTCCGCCGCCGTCCAGTGGGCGCTGCATCCAGACCAGATCCACCCAACGCCCGAATTTAAAGCCCATATCGGGGAAAACCCCCTGTTTGGCGAAGCCCAGGGCCGCATGCAGACGGGTGGAGGCGGCATTGTCGCTGTCGCCGATCACCGCGACCATCTGACGCAGCCCCAGGGCCTCGCAGGCCGCGATCAGGGCGGTCAGCAGGGCCTTGCCGACGCCTTGGCCCGCGGCGTCCGGCGCGACATAGACGCTGTCCTCGACGGTGTAGCGATAGGCGGCCCGCAGCCGAAACGGGCCGGCATAGGCGTAGCCCAGCACGACGCCATCCCGGTCCGCCACCAGATAGGGCAGGCCGCGATCCAGGATCGCCGCGCGGCGGCGGGCCATTTCATCCGGACCGGGCGGGTCTTCTTCGAACGTGCCCAGGCCGTTGAGCACGTTCCAGCCATAGATGGCGGTGATGGCCGGCAGGTCGGCGTCGGTGGAGGGGCGGACGGTGAGGGTCATCTAGATGCTCCCCCTCTGGGGGAGCTGTCGCGGAGCGACTGAGGGGGCTTTCACCGCATAGGCCGAGCTAGCCCCCTCCGGCCCTCTGGGCCACCTCCCCCAGAGGGTGAGGATCATTGTATTCGTCACGATCACCCCTCCCAGCCCTTGTCGACGGCCCAGGCGGCGAAGGCATAGTCCAGGGCGATCTCTTTCAGGAAATCAAACCGTCCCGAGGCGCCGCCGTGACCGGCGTCCATATTGATCTTCAGCAGGACCGGCTTGCCGCTGGTGGTCGCCGGCCGCAGCTTGGCCACCCACTTCTCGGGCTCCCAATAGGTGACGCGGGGATCCGACAGCCCGCCCGTGGCCAGCACCGCCGGATAGGGCTTGGCGGCGACGTTGTCGTAGGGCGAGTAGCTGGCGATGTAGTCATAGGCCGCCTCGTCCTCGAGCGGATTGCCCCATTCGGGCCATTCGGGCGGGGTCAGGGGCAGGGTGACGTCGCTCATCGTGTTGACCACGTCGACGAACGGCACGGCGGCGATGATCCCGGCGAACAGGTCGGGCCGCATATTGGTGATCGCCCCCATCAGCAGACCGCCGGCCGAGCCGCCATAGGCGACGGTGTTCTCGGGCTTGCCGTAACCGGTCGCGTGCAGATGTTCGGCGCAGGCGATGAAGTCGGTGAAGGTGTTCTTCTTCTTGTCCTTCTTGCCGTCCAGGAACCAGCGCCAGCCCTTTTCCGAGCCGCCGCGCGGGCAGGCCGTGGCCCAGATCCAGCCGCGATCGACCAGTGAAAAATTCCGGATCGAGAAGCTGGCCTCCATCGCAATGCCGTAGCTGCCGTAGCCGTACAGCAGCAGGGGGGCCGAGCCGTCCAGAGGCGTTCCCTTCTTCATCAGGATGAAGATCGGCACGTCCGTCCCGTCCGAGGCCTTGGCGTTCAGGCGGCGGGTTTCGTACTGGGCCGGATCGTGGCCCGAGGGGATTTCCTGGGTCTTGCGCAGGGTCCGCTGGCGCGTGGCCATGTCGTAGTCGAACCACTGCCGGGGCGTGGTCATCGAGTTGTAGACGAAGCGGACGGTGGTGGTGTCGTACTCGTAGCCGCCCTCCAGGCTCAGCGCATAGGCGGCCTCGTCGAAGCCGACCACGTGTTCGTCGCCGCCGGTTGCGGTGATGACGATGCGATTGACCGCGTCGGCCTTTTCCAGCCGCGCGAAGTGGTTCTGGAAGGCGATCATGCCGACGATCAGCGTGCCGGGCTTGTGGGCGATCCAGTCCTTCCAGTGCGCCTTGCCGGGCGTGGCCTCGGGGGCCGTGACCAGCTTCCAGTCCACGGCGCCGTCGGCGTTGGTGCGGATCACGAACTGGTCGTTCCAGTGGTCCAGCTCGTAGCGCAGACCCACCTGGCGCGGCTCGACGACCACCGGCGCGGCGGTCGGGTCGCTGGCCGGGATCAGCAGGTTCTCGCTGGTCTCCTGGTTGCCGCCGCTGATGACGATGAACTTCTGCGACGAGACCACGCCGACGCCGATGAAGAAGCCGTCGTCGGGCTCGTCATAGATCAGCACGTCGTCCTGGGCGGTTCCGCGCGCCGGACGGCGATAGATCCTGGCCGGGCGGCCACTGTCGTCGCGAAACGTCCAGAACAGCCATTGGCTGTCGGGCGAGAAGCAGAAATCGCCGGTGGTGCTGTCCACCGGGCTGTCCAGCACCGCGCCGGTCGCCAGATCCTTGACGTGGATGCGATAGACTTCCGAGCCCTGCTCATCCACGGCGAAGGCATAGAGCTTGTGGTCGGGCGAATGGCTGGCCGCGCCGACCTGGTAGAAGGCCTTGCCCTTTGACTCGGTCTCCTCGTCCAGCAGGATCTGTTCGTCGCCGCCAGCCCGAGGCTTGCGGGCATGGATCGGATGCTGCGCGCCGGTCTCGAAGCGGGTGTAGTATTCCCACGCGCCGTCGGGGGCGGGCACCGAGGCGTCGTCCTGCTTGATGCGGCCCTTCATCTCGTCGAACATCGCCGTCTGCAGGGCCTC
>JAHINZ010000200.1 GCA_018895795.1 Alphaproteobacteria bacterium | reverse complement strand
GGTTCTCGGTGAAGATCTGCAGCAGCAGGCCTTCCTCGCCGACCTTGCCGTCCAGCAGGATGCGGTTCTTGCGCAGCCGCTCCAGGTCCTCGCCGTGACCGGGCACGCGCTTGTCGACCAGCTCGTAATAGGTCTCGATGGTGTCCTGCAGCTTGACGCCCCGGGCCCGCAGCTTCTCGACGGTCTCGTAGATGTCCGGCGTGGTCAGGGCCAGATGCTGGATGCCCTCGCCGTTGTACTGGCGGATGAACTCCTCGATCTGGCTCTTGTCGTCCTGGCTCTCGTTCAGCGGGATGCGGATGGCCTTGTCGGGCGCGATCATCGCCTGGCTGAACAGGCCCGTGGCCTGGCCCTTGATGTCGAAATACTTCTGCTCCTCGAAGCCGAAGACGTCGCGATAGAAGCTCGACCAGGTGCTCATCTGGCCGCGCTTGACGTTGTGGGTCAGGTGGTCGAGCAGATCCAGACCGACATTGTTCTTGGCCTCGGCCAGGGCCGCGCCGGGCACCTGGTCCCAGCCGTCATAGATCGCGCCCCGATCGCCATAGCGGTCGACCAAGTAAAGCATCGAGCCGCCGATGCCTTCCAGCACCCGCGCGCCCTCGCCCAGCACGGTCTTGCCGGCGTCGGCGGCCACGGCGCCGCGCCGGATCGCCTCGGCATAGGCGGCCTCCACGTCATTCACCCGGAAGGCCATGCCGTTGGCCGACGGGCCGTGGGCGGCGCGGAAGTCGGCGACCTGGCCGGTCGTCTCCTCATTGACCAGCAGGTTGATGCGGCCCTGCTTGTAGCGGGTCACGGCCTTGGTCTTGTGGGTCGACGCGGCGACGAAGCCCAGTTGCTCGAACAGCGCCTTCATGGCGGCCGGATCGGGGCTGGTGAACTCGACAAATTCGAAGCCGTCGAGGCCCAAGGGATTATGGGGCGGGTTTTGCGGGGTCATGGACATGGTGAAGCCTCCAGAATTCAATGCGCGAGCGCGGCCGGCAGGGCGGCGATCAAACGGTCATTGTCGGCCGGACGGCCGATGGTGATACGGACCCAGCCGCCGGCGATCGGCGTCGGGCGGATGATAAGCCCTTCGCGCAGCAAACGTTCGGTCGTGGCTTGCGGACCGGCCGGCGTGCGCAGGAACACGAAATTGGCCTGGCTTGCGGTGTGCTCGACGCCCAGGGCGTCCAGGGCCGCCTCGACCCGGCCGCGCTCGGCGATCGTCAGGGCGACGGTGCGCTCCAGGTGCTCGACATCGGCCAGGGCGGCCAGGGCTGCGGCCTGCGAGATGGCGGTGACATTGAACGGCGGGCGTAGGCGATCCAGATAGCCGACCAGCTGCGCCGACGAGGCGACGCCATAGCCCACCCGCAGGCCGGCCAGGCCATAGGCCTTGGAGAAGGTCCGCGCCGACACCCACGGGCCGCCCCAGGCGTCCAGCAGGGCCAAGGTGTCGAACACCGCGTGATATTCGCGATAGGCCTCGTCGATGAACACCATCGTCGAGCGCGGGGTGACCGCCAGGATCTCGCCGATGTCGACACCGCTCATCGCGTTGCCGGTCGGATTATTGGGCGTGCACAGCACCAGCAGCTTGGGGCCCTTGGCCGCCTCGACCTTGAAGGCCTCGACGTCGAGATCAAAATTGGCCAGTCGCGGTACGTCGAGGATCGTCGCCTCGGCGCACTTGGCGAAGATCTCATAGGCCGGGAAGGTCGGGCTCGACATCAGGATCGTGTCGCCCGGCGCGATCACGGCGCGGAACAGATAGTCGATCAGGGCTTCGGAGCCGGGCGAGACCACGATGCGGGCCGGGTCGACCGCCAGATGCGCGCCCAAGGCGTCGCGCAGGGTCTCGCAATAGGGGTCGGGATAGATCTCGGGATGGGCCATGGCCGCCATCACGGCGTCGGCGACCGTCGGGCTGGGCCCCAGCAGGTTCTCGTTGCTGGCCAGTTTCGACAGGTCGTGCCGACCGGCGCGGCGACCGGCCTCGGCCAGGGTCATGCCGGACTTATAGGCTGTCACGGTCTCGAGCGCGGCGCGCACGGGCGACGGCGTGGCCGAGGCCAGCGGCTTTTGATCGACAACCAGCATGACGTTCGTTCCTCCCAGGATCGGCGGTCAGGTTAGGACGATACGCAAAGCGGCGTGTGGCGATGTCGAGCGCCACACGCCATATTCAGGTCATATCGTGCTAACTAACTGGCAATTTCGGGCTCCCCATAGCAACCCGCAGGAGACCCGTTAGAGATCCGCCCGCCACGGCAGGGCCGGTCGGTGCGCCGAGCGCAGGACCGTCACAAGCTCGCGCCCCGCGTGGCGAGCAGCGCATCCAACTGCTCGAACTGCTCGGGCATGCCGTCCGCCATCCCGGCCATGGCCTCGTCGAGCGCTTCCTTCGAGGGATAGAGCTCGTGCAGGACCAGCAGCGTCTGGCCTTCCCTTTCCTCGAAGGTCACCGTGGTCACGGCGGCGTCCTCGCTTTCGTCATTGGTCCAGACGAGGCGCGAGGGCGGCGTCACTTCGAGGTACTTGCCGAAGAACGCGAAGGATGATGCGGCGTCATGTCCGAACTCGAGCCGGTACTGGCCTCCGACGCGAACATCCATCTCGCAGGACAGCAGGGGCGCGCCCGACGACTTAGGCGCCCACCACAGCATCATCAACTCGGGCTTGGTCCACGCCTCGAACACGATGCGCGGCGGGCCGTTGAAGGTGCGCTTGACGACGAGCTCACGCTCGGACTTCCGTTCGATCGTCGTGTGGCTATTCATCGACTGTCTCCTTGCGTTTCAAATCCTCGACAACCCTGTCCAACGCGTCGAAGCGGGCGGCCCAGACCTGCCGGTAGCGCTCGATCCATGCCGCCTCTTCCTCGAGCCCGCGCAGGCCGAGCTTGCAAGTCCGCACGCGCCCGACCTTCTGCGTTGTGACGAACCCCGCATGCTCCAGGACGCTGACGTGCTTCTTCATGCCCGTGAGGGTCATGTGGAACTTGTCGGCCAGCTCCGTGATCGAAGCGTCCGAACGCCCCAGCTGCTCCAGCACGCCCCGTCGGGTGGCGTCCGAAAGCGCGGCGAAAGACGCATCGAGGCGAGGTGTTTCAAACTGAACCATTTGGTTCAGTATTAACCCGCGGATATGCGCCATGCAAGAGACTACGGAGCGCGCGCTGGAAGCGGTCGCCTCCGCACCCGCTCCTAATCCAGATAGTCCAGAGGCAGCGCGGTATCGTCCTTGATGGTTTCGAGCACAAAACTCGACCGGATGTCCTTGACCGCCGGCATCTTCAAGAGGCGCTTCATCGTGAACTCGGCATAGGCGTCGAGATTGGGGGCCACCACCCGCAGCAGATAGTCGTAGCCGCCGGTCATGGCGTGACAGCCCACCACCATCGGCTCGCGGCGCACGGCCTCGGCGAAGGCGTCGGCGGCGGTTTCGCTGTGGCGGTCGACCTGGACCTCGACATAGGCCAGCAGATCCAGCCGCGCCTTGCGGCGGTCCAGCAGGGCCACATAGCCGGCGATCAGGCCCGAGGCTTCCAGCTGCTTGACCCGCCGCAGACAGGGGCTGGGCGACAGGCCGACCCGCTCGGCCAGGTCGACATTGGTGATCGCGCTGTCCTGCTGAAGGATCTCGAGAATCTTGCGATCGGCGCGGGTGAGCTTCATCGTGACCGGTTTTGGCGAAGGGCTGGCAGGATGTGGCAAGTCTATGCGAGGCGATGCATGAACGCCACTCGCCCCCTCCGGATGCTGCGCATCCTCCTCCCCCGGAGGGGGAAGATGAAACGCGCGGACCTCATCTTCCCCCTCGGGGGGAAGACGGCTGCGCAGCAGCCCGTAGGGGGCAAGTGCGGCCGCCAAACAGCAAAACGCCCGGGGCTTTCACCCCGGGCGTTCAGACTTCAAACCGTGATCGAACCGATCAGTTGGCCAGGCGACGCAGGAACGACGGAATTTCGAGGTCCTCGCCTTCGTCGATGTGCGGCGTCTCGAGCGGCTGCAAGGTCGGGCGAGCGTTGCTGGTGGATCGGGCCTGCGGCTGGTGCGGCTGTTGCTGCGCCGGCTGCTGGTCGTAACGCTGACGACCACCGCCAAACAGGCTCATCCAGCCGGACTTCTGCGGCTGAGGATCGGCGTAGCGCTGCTCGGCGTAGAGCGGCGTTTCGGGCGAGTCGTCGACCATCGGATCGACGATGCGCGACACCGGGCGCGGAGCCGCCGTGGTGATGCGGGGCTCGGGTGCTTCAGCGACCGCGGGCTCGTCGAAATAGAGGTCCGCCTGAGGCGCTTCGGCCGCGATCTCGGGCTCGGGCTGATAGGCCGGTTCCGGCGCATAGGCGGTGGCCTGCGCGGTCGGACGCTCGAACGGACGGGCCTCATAGCGCGAGGTCGCCCGGGCCGGCTCGGCCTGCGGGGCCGGCGCCGAACGGCTGGTGTCGGCGATCAGGGGC
>JAHINZ010000199.1 GCA_018895795.1 Alphaproteobacteria bacterium | reverse complement strand
GTAGAGCCGGCCCCAGATCACGCGCGTCGATAGCCTGTCCGTTCGCCTGGCCAAGCAAGGCCGGTTGCTCGGCCAAGGCGTCATCCAGGTTCAGGAAGACGGGAGGCATGCGCTGGTCAGTCGACGCAGCGACGCAGGACGGCGTCGAGCAGCTTCAGGGCCAGGTCGATCTCGCCCCTGCTGATCTCCAGCGAGGGCGCCAGCGTGATGACATTCTTGTAGTAGCCGCCGACGTCGAGGATCAGGCCGTAGCGCTTGCCGTCGATCTCGATGTCGCCCTTCATCCCTTCGGCTTCCATGCGGTTGAGCAGGGCCTTGTTGGGCGTGAAGCCGTCGGCCTCGCAGATCTCGGCGCGGAGGGCCAAACCGAGACCGTCGACGTCGCCGATCTGCGGCCAGCGCTTCTGCAGATCCTTCAGACCCGCCAGGAAATAGGCGCCCTTCTCCATGACCCGCGCGCCGTAATCGACCTCGGACGTCATCCTCAAGGTCTCCAGCGCTACGGCCGTGCCCATGGGGTTGGAGTTGAAGGTCGAGTGGGTCGAGCCGGGCGGGAAGATCTCCGGGTTGATCAGCTCTTCGCGGGCCCACACGCCCGACAGCGGATTGAGGCCGTTGGTCAGCGCCTTGCCGAACACCAGCACGTCAGGCTGGACGCCGAAGTGCTCGATCGACCAGAGCTTGCCGGTCCGGTACATGCCCATCTGGATCTCGTCGACGATCAGCAGGATGCCGTGTTGATCGAGAACCTTCTTCAGCTCGATGAAGAAGTTGGGGGGCGGAATGACATAGCCGCCCGTGCCCTGGATGGGCTCGACATAGAAGGCGGCGAACTCGGCCTGGCCGGTCTTGGTGTCGAGCACGCCGTTATATTCAGTCTCGAACAGGCGGGCGAACTTAGCGACGCAGGCCTCGCCATACTCTTCCTTGCTCATGCCCTTGGGGCCGCGGAAGTGGTAGGGGAACTCGATGAACTGGGCGCGGTCGCTGAAGTGGCCAAAGCGCCGACGGTAGCGGTAGGACGACGTGATCGCAGACGCGCCCAGGGTGCGGCCATGATAGCCGCCCTCGAAGGCGAACATCAGCTGTTTGCCATTACAGGCGTTGCGCACCAGTTTCAGCGAGTCTTCGACCGCCTGGGAGCCGCCAACGTTGAAATGAACCCGGCCCTTACGGCCGAATTTCTTTTCGGCGTCCTGAGCGATCATCGCCGCCAGTTCGACCTTTTCGCGATGCAGGTACTGGCTGGCGACCTGAGGCAGGGTGTCGAGTTGGCGGTGGGCGACGGCGTTCAGGCGTGGATTGCGGTAACCGAAATTGACGGCGGAATACCACATCTGCAGGTCCAGGAACTGGCGACCCTGGGCGTCGTACATGAACGAGCCCTCGCAGCCGTCGAAGAACTTCGGGTCGGGCAGATAGTGGACGGTGTCGCCGTAGGAACAGTACTGGGCCTCGAGCGCGCGCAGGGCGGCTTCATCCAGGACTTCGGGGGCTTTTTCGGCGTCGTACATGCGGGGGCTCCGGTCAGATGGCGGCGCGGCGCGCCGAACGACCGTGGGCGGCCGCGAGCGTCGTCGTGATGGTGTGGAAGTCGGAAAACTCATGGTGAGGCATGGTCCGCGCGCGGGCGTAATCAGCCAGCTTGTCGCGAGCGAACAGGAGGTCGGCGCGACCCGAGACGCAGAAGTCCGAGCGTCCGTCGCCGATGAAGACCATCAGGTCGTCCGTCGTGTCAGGGGAAGCGTCGCGGACAGCGACCTGGCATTTGCAGACGCCCGATCCCGCCGCGCAGCCGGTGCGCGACCAGGGCTGCTCCAGCCGGCGACCCAGCACGGCGTCACTGACCATGTGGTTGGCCACCACCGGCAAGTGAGAAAGGCCATGACGGCCCAGAATGTGATCGATGAAACGATCGACCCCGTCGCTGACGACGGTCAACGACACCGCGTTGGCCTCGCACCAGGCCACGAAGTCGCAAAAGCCGTCGGCGAGTTCGACGGTGTCGAGCACAGCGTCCAGGTCCGCCTCGGTTCCGCCGATCAACGCGATCTGACCGCGCATACATTCGGCGGCGGTAATTTCACCCCGTGTCCAGCGCTCTTCGAGATCTTCCCAGGCCGGGTCGGCCAGTCGGTGCAGCACGAGATCGGTCGTATCGACCTTGGCGATCGTGCCGTCGAAATCACAGAATATCCGCATTCGCTGATCCTGGCTCGAGCGCCTCTGCGCTGCTTGAGCCAATGACGCCGCGTGTCGGGAACCCTCTCAATGATTTTGCATCGCGGCTCGCGCCAGCTTGCAACCGGCCGCGACCTTGCCTTAGTCGCGCCAGCAAGCCATGTGACAGCTGGCGTGCTCAACGGCGCACACTTGGGAAGCTTTCTTGCGATGTTCATCACCGTGTCCAGAAAGAACCCCAGCGCCAAGGCCGCCTGCGCGCCCGCGCAGGCGGCGCGTTGAGGACGCCGGCTTGCAAAAATCGTCCTTGCTTGAGGTCGCGTATCTGGAGCGACGCGACGATCTTCGACGATTCTTCCTGGCGCGCCTGGGCGGCGGCGGCGACGTCGAGGACTTGGTGCAGGAGCTCTATTTTAAGGTCCGGGCCGCCGCGTCCGACGAGATCGACAACCCACGAGCCTATCTCTATCGTCTGGCCTCCAACCTCATGCTTGATCGCCTACGGCAGGCCAAGAGGGCCGGGGTGCGCGAGACTGAATGGCGTCGCGCCAACCACGCGGTCGTCGGAACCCTGGACGTCGCCGACACCCCCGACGCCGAGAGCGTGGTGATCGCCCGACAGCGCCTCGAAAAGCTGTCCCTGGCCCTGACGTCGCTCTCGCCCGTGACCCAAAAGGTGTTCCGGCTGCACAAGTTCGAGGGTCTAACCCATGCCGAGACTGCGAGCCTCATGGGCATCTCACGCAGCGCGGTCGAAAAACATGTGAGCCTGGCGCTGAGTCACCTTCTGACGCGGGTGGGACGATGAGTGTGTCTTTTTTGCGCGCTCGCTTAGGAAATCGAGGAGACCTCTTCACGGTCATGGCGTCATTGTGGCAAGCGCCCTCCCCAACCGGGCGCGAAGGAAGCGCAATGCGCCGATGACAGGGCAAACCAATCCCGATCCCGTTCAGCAGGCCGCCGTCGACTGGTTTGTGCGGCTGCAAGGTGACGCGTCGCTTGAGGACTGGACAGCGTTCCAGTCCTGGCTCGAGGCCGGTCCGGACCATGCCTGGGCCTATGAGACCGTGGAAGCCCTCTGGGTCGAGCTCGATGACGCCCCCCTCATCGAGAGCGCCACGCCGATCCTGACCGACAATGTCGTCGCCCTGCCCCCACGCGCCAAGCGCCCCAGCGGGCGCTGGGTCTGGGCCGGCCTCGCCGCGGCGGCCGCCGCCGTGGTCTTCGCCGTCGCGCCGCGACTGGTGGTTCCTTCTTTCACCGACTACGCGACCCGGCCCGGGGAGACCCGCGAGCTCGCCTTGGCCGACGGCTCTCACCTAACCTTGGGTAGCGCCACGGCCTTGCGTGTTCGCCTGAACCGTAACCAGCGCGACGTCACCCTCGTCGACGGCGAGGCGATCTTTGATATCGCCCACGACGTCAACCGGCCGTTCGTGATCGGGGTCGCTGATCGCCAGGTGCGGGTGCTGGGCACGGAGTTCAATATCCTCAGCCACGCCGACCGGCTGGCCATTACCGTCCGCAGGGGCGTCGTTGCGGTGTCCGGCGGCGGCGAGCCGCAGGTGCGCCTGGTCAAGGGCCAACAGCTGACCCATACCAAGAACACCGTGACCTCCACCGTCCGCACGGTGGATCCGGATGCGGTGTTTGCGTGGAAGGGCGGCAAGCTGGTCTATAACAACACGCCCTTGGCGGAGGTGGCCGCAGACCTCAGTCGCTATGTCGCCACGCCGATCCGGGTTGATTCCAGCGCCGCTTCGGTCAAAGTCACCGGCGTCCTGTTGATCGACAAGGAAGCGGCGATGATCCGGCGACTGGAACTGTTTGCCCCCATCGTCAGCCAGGCTCGCGCCGGTGAGATCGTGCTCAAGGCCAAAGCGAGCCGCCCCTGACGACAAGGCACACGCCTCCGAAGGTGGGCCGCGGTCGCGCATGGTCCGCGGCGCTGTTGATCGGCTTGGCGGCCGGGGCGGCGCACGCTGGTCCGCGGCTTGGCCAATCCGCGCCGGTTCGCCTGCAGATCGCCGCTAAACCGGTTAGCGCGGCGCTGATAGACTTTGCGTTGCAGGCGGATCTTTCGCTGGGCGGGGATCTCGTCGCCTGTGTCGGACCTGCCCCGCCGCTGTCGGGGCGCATGTCGGTTCAGACGGCGTTGGAAAAAATACTGGCCCATAGCGGCTGCGGCTATGTCTTGCCTGACGCCCGCACCGTGTTGATCCGTAAGATCGCTGCGCCACGCCTCCAACCTCACGTGGTCGAGGCGGCAAGCGCCCTGGGCCTGGGCGAGGTGATTATTACCGCCCAGCGCCATCCCAACCTTCCGGGTCGCACACCCTATGCGATCTCGGCGATGTCCGGCGGCGCGCTGCGGCGCGAGGGCCTGACAAGCCTGGCTGAGCTAAGCGGCGAGGTGGCCGGCATGACTGTCACCAATCTGGGGCCTGGCCGTGACAAGATCCTGCTGCGCGGCCTCTCGGACGGCGCCTTTACGGGCCAGACCCAGTCCATAGTCGCGCTCTATCTTGATGATGTGCCGATCACCTACAGCGCGCCTGATCCAGACCTTCGCCTGGCCGATATCGATCGCGTCGAAATCTTGCGAGGTCCCCAAGGCACGCTCTATGGCGGCGGAACATTGGGCGGGATCGTGCGGGTCATCACTCGCCAGCCCGACTTGGATCGCTATCAGGGCAGTATCCTGGCGGGACTGTCGGAGACGCAGGATGCCGGACGCGGCGATGAGCTGGAAGCCATGGTCAACCTGCCGCTGCTGCCGGGCAGGGTGGCGCTGCGGGGGGTCGCCTATCACGACAGCCAAGGCGGCTACATCGCCAATTCGGCGCTTGGCCTCAAACATGTCAACCACTCGCGACGCGACGGTCTCCGCGCCAGCCTGCGCACGACGCTGTCATCCCATTGGACGGCCAGCCTGGGCTACACGCGTCAGTCGATCAATAATGCCGACACCCAATACGGTCTGCGGCGGCTCGGCGGCCATCGGCGCGACAATCGCGTCCGCGAGCCGCATGACAACAACTTCGACCATATCTCCCTGTCGCTCTCGGGCGACGGCGACTGGGGCAGGGTCACCGGTTCGGTCTCGAGATTGTCGCATCAATTTGACAGCCACTACGACGCCAGTTCGGCGGCAAATCTCTACAGCTTGGCCAACGGTCCGATCGTCCTCATCGAAGATAAGTCCATCGATCTGACCGTCGGGGAAGGGACTTACGCCACGCCGGCCGATCATCGTCTGCGAGCGCTGGTCGGCGCATTCGTATCGACAGGACATATCCAGCTGGTCAACGACCTGCACGCCGTTCCGACGACAGGGTCCGGCGCCTATGTCGAAAGACGCACCAACAAGATTAGTGAGACGGCGATCTATGGCGAAGTCAGCCTCGACATCACCGCACGCCTGACGGCCACGGCGGGCCTGCGCTGGTTCGACTTTCGCTCCGACACCGCGTCCACTGTTCTTCAGGCTGCCGGACAGCGGCGCTTCGACGACGGCAACGACGCCACCGGCCTGTCGCCCAAGGCCTTGCTCAGCTACGCCGCCGGCTCGGACACACTCTTCTATGCCCAGGCGGCCCAGGGCTATCGCCCGGGCGGCTTCAACACCGCCGGACGCATCGGACAGGTCTTCGATGCGGCGGGCGCCCCGCCCCGCCGCTATGACGCCGACGAACTCTGGAACTATGAAATCGGCGCCAAGTTCAAGGTGCTGGATGGTCGTTTGCACGGCCGCCTGGCTGCCTTCTACGCGACGTGGAAAGCGGTCCAGAGCGACCAGTATCTGTCCGACGGCACGGCTTACACCGTAAATATCGGCAATGGGGACAATCGCGGTTTCGAGTTCGAGGGGGCCTTCCGCGCCACCAGCCAACTCGACCTTCGCGCCGCGGCCCTCCTGAACGATCCGCAGATCACCCGCAGCAATTTC
>JAHINZ010000012.1 GCA_018895795.1 Alphaproteobacteria bacterium | reverse complement strand
GACCCGGTTTCCGCTCCCGACCGTGGGCGGACGGTCCAAAGGTCCGCTTCCCTTTCGGCTCCGGACCTGGCCACCAAAAACCTTGTCATCCCGGCGCTCCGCTGCGCTACGGCCGGGATGACAAGAGTGTGTTGCTGAGGGAGACGTCCACAACCCACCCCCTACCGCCATTCCGAGAGTCTGCTTCCGCGACTTTCCCTGAACGACCGGACCTGCGCAAACCCCGCGGACACGGGGACGGTTCTGGCGGACGGTCGGCCCGCGCCGGACGCCCCCTCCGTCGCGATGCGTATTCGCATCGCGCCACCTCCCCCGTTTCACGGGTGAGGAGAGAGAGGCTTCTCCTCCCTTGCGAAGCGGGGGAGGTGGCGCGGCGCGAAGCGACGTGACGGAGGGGGCGGTGCGGACTGTCCGCTTACCCGCGCCTACTTCACCGCCCGCAACACCGCGAAGCCGGCCGAGGCGGCGAGCGTGGTCAGCAGGGTGCCCCAGGCCATGTCGACCAGGGTGATCGTCGTCGACCAGGTCTTCAGCGTCGCCTGGTTGGTCAGGTCATAGGTGGCGTAGGCGCAGAAGCCGAACACGGCGGCGTTGAACAGCAGGCGGCTCCAGCTGTTCTCGCGGTCGGCCGGCAGCACGGCCAGCAGCACCACCCCGGCCAGATAGATCAGATAGAAGGCCGCCGCCGGGCCGAGGGCGGCGGTGTCGGCCATCAGCTCGCCGATGCGCGGGCGATACAGACGCGGGGCCATCAGGGTCAGCCAGACCAGGTCCAGGAGCAGCATGACGCCGCCGGTGGCCAGAAATCCGAAAACGATCCGTTTCACGCCGCTGCTCCTTCTCGTGCGTTGAGAGATACGCGCGCCGCCGACTTTCGGATGCGCGACGCGTCCAGATCAACACCGCCGCCGTAGCTGCGGCATCGAGCGTCGTCGCGACGCGCCCCAGGGGATTTTACTTGTCCGTGCTTGCTCCAACACCCCGCCTGAAGGTCGCCGTGATCGGGTCCGGCATCGCCGGCCTGTCGGCCGCCTGGCTGCTGTCCAAGCATCACGACGTCACCCTGTATGAAGCGGATGACCGCCTTGGCGGCCATGCCAATACGGTGCGGGTCGAGGGCGTGCGGGTCGACACCGGCTTCATCGTCTATAACGAGCCCAACTATCCCAATCTGGTGGCGCTGTTTGAGCATCTGGGCGTCGAGACGGCGGACAGCGACATGTCGTTCGGCGTCTCGCTGGACAACGGCGCGCTGGAATATAGCAGCAACAACCTGCTGGCCCAGAAGCGCAACGCCGTGAACCCGCGCTTCCTGAAGATGCTGCTGGACATCACCCGCTTCTACAAGGCCGGGACCCGAGACCTGGCGGCGCTGGAGGCGGGCGGGCTGTGCCGGCTGGACGACTATCTGCGCCAGCAGGGCTTTGGCCAGGCCTTCGCCGAGGATCACCTGCTGCCGCAGGCCGCCGCCATCTGGTCGGCCTCGATGCGCGACATCCGCGACTTTCCCGCCGCCGCCCTGCTGCGGTTCTTCGACAATCACGGCCTGATGCTGCCGATCGACAAGCGGCCGATCTGGCGCACCGTGGTCGGCGGCAGCCAGGCCTATGTGGCGCGCCTGGCGGCGGATTTCGACGGCGAGATCCTGACGGGACGCCCCGTGCGCCAGATCGTCCGCACGCCCGACGGCGTCGCGGTCGAGGACCTGAGCGGCCAGACCCGCCGCTTCGACCAGGTGGTGATCGGCGCCCATGCCGACCAGGCGCTGCGGATGCTGGCCGCCCCGAGCGCGCGGGAAACCGAGGTGCTGGGCGCCTTCCGCTACAGCCGCAACCGCGCGGTGCTGCACCGCGACCCGGCCCTGATGCCCAAGCGCACCGCCGCCTGGGCCAGCTGGAACCATGTGGGCCGCCGGGCCGGGGGCGGCGAGGGCGGCGTGACCTATTGGATGAACAAGCTGCAGCCGCTGGGCAGCTCTGACCCGTTCTTCCTGTCGCTGAACCCCCAGGCTTCGCCGCAGGCGCAGGCGGTGCTCCACGATCAGGTCTATGAGCATCCCTTGTTCGACGGCCCGGCCATGCAGGCCCAGCGCCGGCTGTGGTCGTTGCAGGGGCGTGACCGGGTGTGGTTCTGCGGGGCCTATTTCGGCTCGGGCTTCCACGAGGACGGCCTGCAGGCCGGCCTGGCCGTGGCCGAGCAGCTGGGCGGCGGCGTTCGTCCCTGGCGGCTGGCCGATCCGTCGGGCCGGATCTTCGTCGACGCCGCGCCCGCGCCCGCGCCGGCCCTTGAGCCGGTGGCGTGACCCAGGCCGGCGCGCTCTATGACGGGGCGGTGGTCCACAACCGGTCGCGGCCCAAGCGCCACCGGCTGCGCTACCGCATCTTCATGCTGCTGCTGGATCTGGATCAGCTGGAGGCGCTGGACCAGCGGCTGAAGCTGTTTTCGCTCAACCGCTTCAACCTGCTGTCGCTGGACGAACGCGACCATGTCGCGACGCCGGGCGTGACGCTCCGCGAGTCGGTGCTGGCCAAGCTGGCGGCCCATGACATCCGCCTGGCCGACCCCAGCATCGCCCTGCTGTGCATGCCCCGGGTGCTGGGCCACGGCTTCAATCCGCTCAGCGTCTATTTCTGCCACGAGCGGCAGGGCGCGCTGGGGGCGATCGTCTATGCGGTGCGCAACACCTTTGGCCAGCGCCACGACTATGTGCTGCCGGTGCGGCGCCAGCGCGACGGCTGGGTGGAGCAGGGCTGCGACAAGGCCTTCCACGTCTCGCCGTTCCTGCCGATGGACCTGCGCTATGTGTTCGAGGTGGCCGCCCCGGCCAAGACGGTCCATGTCGGGGTCGATGTGTTCGACGCCCACGGCCTGGTGATGACCACCAGCTTCGCCGGCGACCGGCGCGCGCTGACCGACGCGACCCTGCTGCGCGCCGTGCTGGGTCACCCGTGGCAGGTGGTCGGGGTGATGGCCGCGATCGTCTGGGAAGCGCTGAAACTGGTCCTGAAGGGCCTGCGCCTCTATCCCGATCCGCGCGCGGCCAAGGCGCCTTAGCGCGCGATGATTTTTAGTTGAATCTGATTTTAACCCGCTCTCCCCGGCCCCCGGGTCGCGCAAAGCGCGCGCCCGAGGATAAACTCCAGCCGGGGCCCAGGTTCAGCCTGAGCGTTTGGGGATGACGCGCCTTCCGACCCGGCCAGAACACGCCCGGCTCTGGGTTCGATCTGGGCCCCGGCTTTCGCCGGGGAGAGCGGAAATTGGGGTCGATGGTTCAGTCTGAAATCATCATGCCTTAGCGCCCGCCGCGGGTCAGGGCCCGGTACTCGACCAGACGCTCCTTGTCGCGCCGCACCTGGTCGGCGACGGCGTTGTCGACGTCCAGCGAGGCGTAACGCACCCAGTTCTCGACGCCCAGCTTGTCCTGAACGGCCGAGGTCGGAGTCTGCCAGCGGAAATAGGACAGGAAGGTCACGCCGCAGCCCAGGGCGACAGCCAGGGCCTGCAGGCCGCGGAACGACGCCTGATGGCCCTCGGGCGCGGACTGCACCCCGAACACGCCCAGCCAGACCAGCAGCACCAGAGGGGTGAAAAAGCGCGAGAACCAGCGCATCCAGTAGCGCTCGCGGCGCACCCGCCACAGCTCCATCTGGACGTACTTTTCCAGATATTCCATCCGCGCGCCCAGCCACATGGTCAGGCGGGTCAGGTACAGGGCCCGCTGGCCCCAGCCCTTGCCGTCCTGCTGATATTCGGTCTCGGCCTGGTCGGCCATGGCCCGGCCGCTGGTGAACAGGTTCTGCAGCTCGCGGGTGCGCTGCACGATCGAGCGCGACAGCTGGTAGGAGTCGTTTTCCAGCTTGAAGCGGTACTGGGTGAACAGGATCGCCTGCGAGGCCCAATAGAGGCCAAGCACCGCCAGCATCGCCCCGGCCGCCAGCGCCGCGCCGGTCAGGTCCGAGGCGGTCCAGCGGCTGAACCAGGTGGGGCCCAGCAAGGTCAGCACGGACAAGCCGACCAGGGCCAGGGTCTGGCTGACCCGCTTGATGATCACATGCACCCGCAGAGCGTCGAAAATGCCCCGGCCATAGTCATAGATGTCGCCGCGCAGGTCGGAGTCGCTGGGAAAGCGCTCCTCGATCTGGCGGGCGTACAGCACGTGAAAACGGTCGGGCTTGCCGTCGGTTTCCCAGAACGGAAAGATGTCCAGCGGCTGGTTGAAATATTCGTCGATATGGGCCGAGACCTTTTCGGTGGCGGCCGGATCGTGCGAGAAATATTCGCTGTCCTGGATCGGCTTGAGAATGCCGTCGGGCGAGCGATGCGGCCCCGAATAGGGCGGCGTCGCCGGCGGCGCCGTGCGGTTGGGCAGATCGGCGGCCCCTGGCGGCGGGGCCGGATGGTGTTCGTGGTCAGACATGCCCGTCAAACGCTCCCAGACCTCAACCCGACCCTAGGGCAAGCCCGCCCCTGGGCCGACGGTCTTCGCTCAGGACGCGAAGACCAGACCTAGCTATCGCCGTTAACCCAACCGGGGGGCAAGTGAAGATTAGGACAGGCTAGGCCTGGCCCGCCGCCAGCCAGGCGTCCAGATCGGCCAGGGCCCGCAGGCTCATCAGCCGCTTCTTGGCCCGGCCGCGTTCCTTCAGCGGGATCTTCACCCCGTCCTCGCCGGTCTTGGGGGTCTCCATCGGCGGCAGCAGGCCATAGTTGATGTTCATCGGCTGAAAGCTGGTCTTGCCCGGCTCGACATCGGCCGCGATGTGGCCGCCGGTCACATGGTCGACCAGGGCCCCCAGGGCGGTGGTGGCGGGCGGGGCCTCCAGCGTCCGGCCCAGGCGCTCGGCGGCGGCGAAGCGGCCGGCCAGCAGGCCGGTGGCGGCGCTTTCGACATAGCCCTCAACCCCGGTCATCTGGCCGGCGAAGCGCAGGCGCGGGGCGACCTTCATCCGCAGATTGCGGTCCAGCAGGCGCGGGCTGTTGATGAAGGTGTTGCGGTGCAGGCCGCCCAGCCGGGCGAACTGGGCCTCTTCCAGGCCCGGGATCATCCTGAACACCTCGGCTTGCGCCCCGTGCTTGAGCTTGGTCTGGAAGCCGACCATGTTCCACAGGGTGCCCAGGGCGTTGTCCTGCCGCAGCTGGACGATGGCGTGGGCCTTGACCAGCGGGTCGCGCGGATTGGTCAGGCCCACCGGCTTCATCGGGCCATGGCGCAGGGTCTCGCGGCCGCGCTCGGCCATCACCTCGATGGGCAGGCAGCCGTCGAAATAGGGAACGTGCTCCCACTCCTTGAACTCGGCCTTGGGGCCCTCGATCAGGGCGTCGACGAAGGCCTCGTACTGGGCCTTGTTCATCGGCAGGTTGATATAGGCCGCTGCGTCGCCGCCGGGGCCTTCCTTGTCGTAGCGCGACTGGCGCCAGGCGACGTCCATGTTGATCGACTCAAGATGGATGATCGGGGCGATGGCGTCGAAGAAGCTCAGCTGGCCCTCGCCCGACAGGTCCAGGATGGCGTCGGCCAGGGCCGGCGAGGTCAGGGGGCCGGTGGCCACGACCACGCTGTCCCAGTCTTCCGGCGGCAGGCCGGCGATTTCCTCGCGCACGATGCTGACCAGCGGATGAGCCTGCAGGCGGCGGGTGACCTCGGCCGAGAAGCCGTCGCGGTCGACGGCCAGGGCCCCGCCGGCGGGCACCTGATGCTGGTCGGCGGCCGAGAGGATCAGGCTGTCGCAGCGGCGCATCTCGGCGTGCAGCAGGCCCACGGCGTTGAACTGCCAGTCGTCCGAGCGGAACGAGTTTGAGCAGACCATCTCGGCCAGGCCGTCGGTGTGGTGCGCCTCCGTCCGGATCTTTTTTGTTTGCCCTATCGCTTCGCTGCTTGAGGGCTCTCCTCTTTGCCCTGCCGCTTCGCTGCTTGAGGGCGGGTCCGCGGGCTCGTCGCGCCGCATCTCGTGCAGCACGACGGGGACGCCGGACTGGGCGATCTGCCAGGCGGCTTCGG
>JAHINZ010000198.1 GCA_018895795.1 Alphaproteobacteria bacterium | reverse complement strand
TGCCGCGGGTGGCGGAGCTGTTCGAAGCGCGTCGTCCCAAGGATTGCGCGGTCATCGCGGAAATGGACGGCCGGGTCGAGTTCGGGCGCGACTACAAGAACAAGCGCCGCATCAAGATCACCCCGGACATTGACGCCGACGGTAATCAGGCTGAGGCGGTCGAGTTCCTGATCCCCAAGGGCAAGCACATCGCGGTGCACGATGGCGATTTCATCGCGCGCGGCGAGTACATCATCGACGGCAACCCGGATCCGCACGACATCCTGCGCATCCTGGGCGTCGAGGCCTTGGCCAACTTCCTGGTGGACGAAATCCAGGAGGTCTATCGACTGCAGGGCGTGCCGATCAACGACAAGCACATCGAGACGATCGTGCGTCAGATGCTGCAGAAGGTTGAAATCCTCGATCCGGGCGATACCGGCCTGATCAAGGGCGATCATCTCGACAAGCCCGAGTTCTATATCGAGCAGGACCGCGCGGTTTCGCGGGGCGGCCGTCCGGCCACCACCCAGCCCGTGCTGCTCGGCATCACCAAGGCGAGCTTGCAGACCAAGAGCTTCATCTCGGCCGCGTCGTTCCAGGAAACGACCCGCGTCCTGACCGAAGCCTCGGTGCACGGCAAGACCGACACCCTGGAGGGCCTGAAGGAAAACGTCATCGTGGGTCGTCTGATCCCCGCGGGTACGGGATCCTATCTGCGCGGTCTGCAGCGCGTCGCCGCCAAGCGCGACGAGCAGCTGGCCCAGCAGCGCGAAGAGGCGATGGAGCCGCTGCCGGCGGCCATCGCGCTGGCCGACGCCGAATAGGCGTCAGCCTGACGGACAAAACGGAAAGGCCCGGGAGCGATCCCGGGCCTTTTTGTTTGTCGGGGGGGCGGCGTTTCCAGGCGGAGGGCCGCAGCCCGACCGGTGGCCGATAAAGCCTAAACGCAGCGATCGATCTCGTGATCGAGAGAAACGCCAGCGGTCTGGGTCGTTCGAACGAGGGCCTCGCTGACACAAGATCCAGCCACCGCCTTCACCGCCGCAGCATAGTCCTGCGCCGTCACGCCTTGGCCGCCTCGTTGGTCAGTATGAAGACGGCGCCAAACGGTGAAGAGGCCGTCCTGGCCTGCGCCGGATCGCCGAATGGCCTGATCGATCGCGAGGTTCAGAACCAGGCCGCAAGAATAAGCAGCGCGATAGTTGCCCTTATCGAGCGCCTCGGCCAGCGACTGCCGCTCGGTGGCCTCCGCGCAGCTCCGCCTAGCCAGCGCGATTCTTGCATCGATCTGCGGGGCCGTGGCGGGGTCGAGATCTCGCATGGCGATCGTCGCAAAGGCTTCAGCGGCCCCTTCATGAATCCACGACCCACTCTTATCTGCGCTGGACAGGCCATGCTGGTAAAGGTGACCGGTCTCGTGGGCGAAGTGCCAGGAGAGATCGAACGCGAAGTCCGGTTTCGACATCTCCGAAGACCAGCGCTCTCCATAGAAATGGGTGAACACCTGGCCCGGCAGGGCGCCGCCCTGGCGACCCCAGCCGTCGGCATACTTGCTGTCGAACGAGGCAAATAGCACGGGCGGCGACGGCAAGGCGCCCAACCGTGCCGCGTAGAAGGCGCCGAAACGGGGGAGGTCGCGATCAAGCTGCGCGGCCACGGTTTGTGGCAAGGACTGGTCGATAATGGCGAGCACGCCGGCGCGTCTGACCGGTCGCGTATCGCCTATATAGACATAGGAACCATCATCTTGATCGCGCCATCGCGCCACGCCGCGCTCGATCTGGCCGTTCAGGACAATCGATCGGTCCCGACGCGTGCGCAGAGACATCCGCCAGCGAGGATCGTCTGTACATGCGGCGGCGCAGGCAAAGAAGCGTCCCGTGTGGAATAGCATGGACCCATCGCCGAACGGCGCGAACGGCCCATAGTCCTTGGGCAGGTCGCGATAGGCCGGACGCATTCGCACCCGAACGGCCCGGAAAGGCCGGCCGTCCTTGCGACGCACTGTTTCGACATCCGCTATGGAAACTATCTCGAAGTCTCGCGGCGGGGTCCAGGTCTGGGTTCGGCTCGCGTCAGGCGACCGGGCGAAGACCAGCGACGTGGCAGGCTTGTGCAGCCTGTAGGTCGCCATCCATTGCTGATCGTCGGTGGCGCGTATGAAGATCGTCGGCTCGCGCGCAGGCGGCGGCGCCACCGACGCCGGACCAACTGCGCCGGCGACAGATAAAAGGGCGGCTAAACCGTGCTGCTTTATCGCCATTCTCCAGATGCCCCCTTACCGCGACCTGACAAGCAACTCTATTCTAAAGCACAACGTTCGTCGTCCGCTTGGCCCGGGTCGCCTAGACACGCAATCAGCGCTGCTCGGCTTGTCGCCGAGCCTTGGCGCGCTTGGCCTCGATTTCCGCGGCCTTGTTCAACAAATAGAGCTCCTGGCCGCGTTCGTCGCGCGGCCGGCCCAGGGCGTCCTGTTCGAGACCGCCGACGAAGGGGATGTCCTTGGCCCTGCCCGGACCATCCCGGCTGCGGTGATCGACGCCCAGGCCCATCGGGCTTTCCTTGTAGGCGCGCTCGGCCTCTTGGGAGATCGCTTGTCGCCTGAACTCGGCCGTGGCCGCGGCGCTGTGCGGCGCATTGGCGTAGACGGGGGCGTTGCGCGCCGCTTCGCCCCAGCGCTCATCGCAGCGCTCGACCTCGCGGCGGTTCAAGCCCAGGCCGGCCGGGTTGGCGCAGCCCACGGCGCTGCCGCGCAGAGCCGATTTCAGGCTGCCTTGCGCGCCCGCGGGCAGCGGCGCGGGATGGTCGGCCGATCCGGGTCCGGCCGCCGGCGCCGGCGGCGCGCCAGGCAGGCCCAGCGGGGCGACGGTCGAGCGGAACACCGCGCGGGGCAGGCGCGGCTGAACGGCGCCCGGCGCGCCGGCGGCGGCCGGTGAGGCCTTGGTCCGGGATGAGGTCTCGACCCGCTCCAAGGTCACCGTCAGGGCGTCCTCGTCGTCCGAGCGATCGGGAAAGGCCGCGATGCGAGGCAGGGCCAGGAAGGCCAGCACCACCCCATGCACGGTGATGGAGCCCGCCAGCACGACGCCGCGACGAAACCGGTTTGAACGCGCTGTTGACAGGGACACCGACCACTCGACAAAAAGGTTATCAGTTCGCCAGCCTCTCGACCGGAAGTGGCGAAAGCGTGGCCTTTAAGGTCCTCTTAACCGACGCAATCACTGGCGTTGACGCGGACCGACTTCGCGAGTAAATACCGCGCTCTTTCGAGGTGGGCCCCGCGCCTGTCCGATGAACGCCCGTCCCTATCGACGGATAGCCCGCCGGAACGCTTTCCGCGTCCCGGCGAGTTTCGTGTTTATCGGGTCCCCAACCGGAACCTCGCAAGCCGGAATAAAAACAACAAGGACCCGAAGCGCTTCGGCCGACAGGCACACGCTTCCATCAGAGCAGAGACTGAATGCCTACCGTCAACCAGCTCATCCGCAAGCCGCGCCAGCCTAAGCCGGTCCGGAAC
>JAHINZ010000197.1 GCA_018895795.1 Alphaproteobacteria bacterium | reverse complement strand
CGAACCGCGCGTTCGGCGGGGTAATGAACGACCCGGAGCAGCGGTTGGCGTACTACCGCGGGGTGCTCGCGTCGGCCGAGCGCGACGCGCTGTGGGCGCGGCTGGAGGCGGCGACGTTCCTGACGGCGGAGGAGCGGAGACGGCTGGCGGGGCTGGAGGGGTAGGGGGCGTGCGTCCTTCGACACGGCGCTGCGCGCCTGCTCAGGATGACGTGCATTTGCGCAAGTCATGGTGAGCAGCGCCCGCAGGGTGCGTGTCGAACCCCGCAGGGAGACTACCGCTTCCGCACAAACACCGTGCCGGCCGAATAGCCCGCGCCGAAGCTGCAGATCAGGCCGGTCTCGCCCGCCGCGAAGTCGTCATTGGCCGAGTGGAAGGCGATGATCGAGCCGGCCGAGCTGGTGTTGGCGTAGGTGTCCAGGATGATGACGTTCTCGTCGCGAGTGGGATCGCGGCCCAGCACCTTGCGGCCGATCATGTCGTTCATGTTGATATTGGCCTGGTGCAGCCAAAGACGCTTGAGACCTTGGGGATCGACGCCCAGGTCGGCGGCGTGCTGGATGATCATCTCGCTGACCATCGGCACCACCTCGCGGAACACCTTGCGGCCTTCCTGCACGAACAGCTTGTCCTTGGCGCCGATGCCTTCCGGGGCGGCGTTGTTGAGGAAGCCGAAATTGTTGCGGATATTGTTGGAGAACACCGTCTTCAGGCGCGTGCCCAAAATATCCCAGCCGCCGGTCGCCTGGGCCGCGTCCTCGACGATCACGGCGGTGGCCACGTCGCCGAAGATGAAGTGGCTGTCGCGATCCTTGAAGTTCAGATGGCCCGAGCAGATCTCCGGATTGACCATCAGCACGGCCTTGGCCGAGCCGGAGGCGATGAAGTCGGCGGCGGTCTTGATGCCGAAGGTCGCCGACGAGCAGGCGACGTTCATGTCGAAGGCGAAGCCCTCGATGCCCAGGGCCTGCTGCACCTCGATGGCCATGGCCGGGTAGGCGCGCTGCATGTTGGAGGCCGCGCAGATCACCGCGCCGATCTCCGAGACGGGCTTGCCCCAGGCGGCGATCGCCTGCTTGGCGGCCTCGACCGCCATCTGCGCCAGGATCGAGATCTCGTCGTTGGGGCGCTCGGGAATGACCGGCCGCATCACGGCCGGATCGAGGATGCCGGTCTTGTTCATCACGAAGCGTGACTTGATGCCCGACGCCTTTTCGATGAACTCCGGCGACGAGGACGCCAGGGCGACGACCTCGCCGGCCGCGATGGCGGCGGCGTTCTCGGCGTTGAAGCGCTCGACGAAGGTGTTGAAGGCCTCGACCAGCTCGGTGTTCGAAATGCTGAAGGGCGGGGTGTAAAGCCCCGTGGCGGCGATGACGGCTTGATGCAAGCGACTTGTCCCGATGACACTGGCGCGCGACTTGAAGCGCGCGTCTCAAATTATTTTTCTGGCTGATCAATAGCACGCCTTCCGGCGGCGTCACCTCCCCAGAGGCTGCGGCTTCGCGGTCACGGTCGCGGTGTTTCGCTTTCCCTAGGGAACGTTTTGGCGCCGCCACATTCGCCTTTCACATGTCGGCGGCGACACGCAACGGCCGCAAACGGGTCGCGGCAGGGCCCCACCGGAGCCGCATCGCGCCTTTAGTCAGGGGGGGCTGAGGGGCAAGAGTCGATGGAGTAACAACAATGAAAAATCTCATGCCGGCGGCCCTGGCCGCCCTGTCGGTCGCCGCGATCCCCGCCTTGTCCCACGCCCAGGTCTCGCCGGAGTATTACGGCTCGCTGGGCTATGGCTCGACCCGGTCCGACGGGGTCGACAACGGCGTCATCCAGGGGCGAGTCGGCGCCAAGCTCACCCCGCATTTTGGCGTTGAAGGCGAAGTCGCCGGCGGCGTGTCGGACGACAAGACCTCTATCGCCGGCGCGCCGGTGACCGTTGAGCTGAAGCACCAGGCCGCCGCCTATGCCGTCGGCTTCTTGCCGGTGACCCCGAATATCGACCTGCTGGCTCGCGCCGGCTATGGCGTGACCAAGTTCGACGCCTCGTCGGCCGCCGCGCCGCTGCAGGGCGCGATGGACAGCTGGAACTACGGCGTCGGCGCCCAGTACCGGTTCGACGACAAGAACGGCGTCCGGGCCGACTGGACCAAGTCGGAATACAGCCACTCCAAGGCGGACGCCGACACGCTGGCCGTGGCCTTCGTGCGCAAGTTCTAGCGGGCTTCGTCCCGGGCCCACGGGCCCGGGACGCCCTCTATCCCCGTCAGGAACGGGGATAGAGGGCCCTCGCGCCCCACAAAAACAACGGCTTGTGAGTTTTTCGTTTTTCTTTGTCCCCGGGGTCTCGGGGCGGCCGGATAATGCTCTCACCCAAAGGCAAGGGAAGGGGCGTCGGCCGGCGACCTGACGGGCCCTTGGGGGTGGTCGAGCGGGAAGCGCTCATCGGGGGTCTTCAGTGACCGCCCTCGTGACAGATCTGGACGGGTTCCCTGAAACATCGGGACGAAAACCCAGGCGGCGAGGGATCGAAGAGCGCGACAGGCCTGGGCTGAAATCGCCCAGGCGGTCCGAGGTGCGCCAACACCTCGCCCGTCGGGGGCCTAGCTACCGGAGCGG
>JAHINZ010000196.1 GCA_018895795.1 Alphaproteobacteria bacterium | reverse complement strand
GCCTACCAATTTGGTTCTGTATGCGCATACAAAACGCATACAAAGAGAAGTCGAAAAACCCAATAAAAACAACGACAGGGTAGGCCCGGAAGGCCTTCCCTCCAGGCCTACCAATCTTATTTTACACAATAAGAACAATAAGTTGTGCAAATTTCCATAGCAAATTTCGTCTTGCTCGCGCGTTGATCGGGCGCTCCCATCAGGTCGCCCATTCTACTGCGTGTCGGCGCGGCGCGCTCGCACGGCGCGCTGGCCGTCGATGTTCATGAAATAGCTGCCCATGGCGGCCTTGCGGACCTCCACCTTCGAGCCCTTGCGGGGATCCTTGCTGAGCGACTGATCATCGGCCTGTCGCCAAATGGCCCCGTCGGCGAGGACCACGATCCAGCGGCCATCCGCGCCCTGGCGGGCGCTGACGATCTCGCCGACCACGCGATCGACCTCGGTCTTTTCCTCGCTGCGATCCAGGATCGACAGGGCCGAGAGGTCCAGACCGAAGGCCTGACGGCGCGCGGCTCGGGCTTCCTGGCGATCGACAATAATCACCTCGCCGGTCTTTTCGGCGGCGTTCACCGCCCCGACCGCCTTGTCGTAGCAGGCCAGGCGCGCGGTGTCGGCGGCGACGGCGCGGCAGTCGAACAGCGCCTTGATCGTGGCGGGCGTCGCGGATTTCGGCCCCTCCGCGGCGCTCGCCGCGACCGGAAGGGCCAGGGCCGAAAGGACCAGAAGTTTCAGCCAGCTTTTCATGCGATTCCAACCTTTGAACGGACCGATAGAAGGCGAGGATGGCGTCAGCGGCAAGAGCCGTCGTGCGATCAGCCCGGCTCGCGCACCAGCCATCCGGTCAGGGACAGGCGCTTGGCGGCCGCATAGGCGGCGACCGGGGCCACCGAGTGAGCCCGCGGCACGCGAAACAGGGTCAGCACATTAAAGCCTGGCATCAGGCCGCGTTCGATCTGACCGTCGGCGTCATGGAACAGGAGTTGGCCGCCCCAGTCGGGTCGCCAACCGCGCGTGAAGCCCAGGGTGAAGGCCGCTAGCCGGTCGTCCTTTTTGTGTCGGTCGTCATGCAGGGTCAGGAAGTCGCCGGGGCGATAGTTCGAGGCTTGGACTCGCACGCCGTCGACGGGCTCGCGACCGATGACCGCGGCGCCGAAATCCAGGAACGTGCGGCTTTGCAGAAGCTCGGTCGCCCGATGGATCGGCGAGGTGGGATCGCGCCGATATTCATCCTGCAAGGCATAGGACAGATGAATAAAAGAGAAGCCTCGTGAGGCGCGCTTGAGCGCCCCTTGCAGGAACTGGCGAACCTGGGCCTCGCCAAATTTCGCGATTGCCTGAGGGCTGATCACCAGGGTTTCCGACGTCTCGTCGGGGGCGACCACGTTCCAGGTCAGGGCGTTCATCATCGCCGCCACGGCTTCGGCGTCGTCCGGCTCAAGGAAAGCCGGGATCTGGACGACGCCGTCACGCTCAAAAATGGCGGCGAAAATGGCGGGATCCAGGTTTGGGTTCAGGCGCAGGGCCATATAGACTACCATTGTCTTGCAGGGGCGACTGGGTATCGAAAAGGACCAGCCGCGCCACGGAACCCGCTTGGTATCAGATCGTCTTTCGCCGATTCAACACGTCCAGCTTCTCGGTCTGGACGACCTCCGCTCGATCCCAAATAAATTTTATTTAATACAAATCGGCGATTTGAAACTTCACTAGAAAATTTGCGACAGTTCCACGTTGAAATCGTGACCGCGCAGCCTGAATGGCCGCCCTCTGTTGTGCAAAAATAATCCAAAATCGGCAAAGATGAGTCGGCACCAGCTTCCCAATACGAAAAAACAGGGAAGTATATTTTCAATGCCAGATTTTCCAGCGGCGAACTACCGATCGCCAGATGCGGAATATTGACCCCACAAATTTGCTTAGGTTGAGCAAAAAATAGCGCGTTCGGGCCCCAGCCCCGACCATATGCGTCTCTTTTGCTACAGTATGAACACAATGTAATTCAAAGCGACCGGGAATTATTGACCCGCAACCCACAACCGGGGCCAGTTCGCCGAGGGCTCGAGTCGAAAACGACACGGGCGGGGGCGTCTCGACTTCGGCTCGATCCGACGGCGGCGCATAAGAAACGAGTTGGAGATCTGTATGTCTAACCCCATGTCTACCCGGAAGCGCCTGTTGGCGACATCCGTTCTGTGCGGCGTGCTGCTGCCCGCGGCCGGCGCGTTCGCGCAAACGGCTCCGGCTGATGCTGTCGCCCAGGTCGAGGAAATCGTTGTTACCGGTTCGCGCATCGCGCGGCCTGATCTCGTTTCCAGCAGCCCGGTCGCCACCGTCGGCGACAAGGAACTGAAGCAGTCGGGCATCGTCAACACCGAGAACCTGCTCAACACCCTGCCGCAAGCCGTGCCCGGCATCACCTCGACGGTGAACAACGGCAGCAACGGCACCGCCACGGTCAATCTGCGCGGCCTCGGCTCGAACCGCACCCTGGTGCTGGTGGATGGCAAGCGCCAGACCCCGACCACCTCGGCCGGCAGCGTCGACCTGAACCTGATCCCGCCCGCGCTGATCAAGCGTATCGAAGTCGTCTCGGGCGGCGGTTCGGCCGTTTACGGTTCGGACGCCGTCGCCGGCGTGGTCAACTTCATCCTGAAGAACGACTTCGAAGGCATGGAATTCTCGACCGGCTATTCGGTCGCGCGCGATGGCCAGGCCCCGATCTATTCGGCAGACCTGACCTTCGGCGCCAACTTCGCTGACCGCAAGGGCAACGTCGTTTTGAGCCTGGGCTACAACAAGCGTGAAGCCCTGACCCAGGGCGAGCGCGGCGGCATGCTGAACACCGCTTGGGGCGACAACGCCACCAAGACCGGCTTCGTGCCCAGCGGCTCCACCTCGATCGAACCGGGCCGTCTCGCGCCGTTCGTCGCCGGCAAGTTCATCACCCTGCCGGGCGTGGCCAACAACTCGGCCAATGCCGCGCTGTTCAACACCGACGGCAGCCTGCGTCAGTACAATTCGGCCACCGACAGCTACAACTTCGCGCCGGTCAACTATGTCCAGACCCCGCAAGAGCGCTTCTCGGTCACCTCGCTGGCCAATTACGAAATCAAGCCGGGCCTGACGGCGTACGCCAAGGGTAACTTCGTCAACAGCCAGGTCGTGACCCAGCTGGCGGCGACCCCGGTCGGCAGCCGTACGTTCCGCTTCACGCTGGACAACAACCCGTTCCTGACGCCGGCCGCCAAGGCCGCTCTGAACAGCCTGGGTTCGACCACGGCCTACTCGATCCCGTCCTCGAGCTCGTGGACCGCCGGCACGTTCACCGACGTCGACTCCGACGGTGACGGCCTCTACGACACCGTCACCGGCGTGTTCAACCGTCGCCTGAGCGAAGTCGGTCCACGTATCTCGAAGTTCAACTTCTTCGGCTACCAGATGCAACTGGGCCTGAAGGGCGACATCGAAGCCATCAACGGCGGCTTCGATCTGTACTACCAGT
>JAHINZ010000195.1 GCA_018895795.1 Alphaproteobacteria bacterium | reverse complement strand
AGTTTCATCCGTCGAAGAGATCGCCTGAAACCGCCGGAGGTTCCGCGCCGGCGGTTGCCCGCCGGCCAGGTTCGACGCGGCTGAGCATGAAGAGACAGGTCTCGGCCCGCCAGTTCTCGATCGGGCTCGACGGATCGATCGGCCGGGCGGGGCCGTTGGCGGCGAAGGCGGCGCAGGCGTCGACCCGCACGTTCAGATCGTCGGTCAGGGCCAGGAAGTCGGCCAGGGTGCACAGGTGGATGTTGGGCGTCGACCACCAGGGCAGGGGCAGGGCCTTGGTCTCGGGCATCCGGCCCCGGCTGAGCAGCGACCAGCGCACCCGCCAATGGCCGAAATTGGGGAACGAGACGATGGCCCGGTCGGCGATGCGCAGCATCTCGTCCAGCACGTGACGCGGCCGGCGCGTCGCCTGCAGGGTCTGGGACAGGATCGCGTAGTCGAAGGTCTTGTCGGGGAAGTGGTCCAGGTCCTGATCGGCGTCGCCCTGCACCACCGACAGGCCCCGCGCCATGCAAGCGGCGACGCCGCCGGCGCTGATCTCCAGGCCGCGGCCGTCGATCTGTTTTTCGTGGGCCAGCAGGTCGAGCAGCGCGCCCTCCTCGCAGCCGACGTCCAGCACGCGCGAGCCGGGCCGCACCAGGCGCAGGATCTCGCGGAAGTCTTCGCGGGTGGTCATGGTCATGCTGATCCTCCCCCTAGAGGGGGAGGTGTCGGCGCAGCCGACGGAGGGGGAAGTCGCGGCTCAGACATCGCCGACTTCCCCCTCCGGCCTTCGGCCGCCTCCCCCTTCAGGGGGAGGATCCTCGTCACGACGCTCATGCCAGGCCCCGATCCCGTTCGACCGAGCCCAGGAAGCCGGCCAGGGCGGCGTCCATCACCGGCTCGTCCAGCAGGAAGGCGTCATGGCCCTTGTCGCTCTCGATCTCGACGAAAGCCACGCGGCAACCCGCCGCCGTCAGGGCCCGGACGATGTGGCGGTTCTCGGCGGTGGGATACAGCCAGTCGCTGGTGAAGCTCAGCACGCAGAACCGCATGTGGCGGGCCCGGGTGAAGGCGCTGGCCAGTACTCCGCCATGGCTGGCGGCGATGTCGAAATAGTCCATGGCCCGGGTGATGTAGAGATAGCTGTTGGCGTCGAAGCGGTCGACGAAGCTGGCGCCCTGGTGGCGCAGATAGCTCTCGACCTGGAAATCGGCGTCGAAACCCCAGGACAGGCCGTCGCGCTGCAGCTCGCGGCCGAACTTCCGCTGCAGGGCGGGCTCTGACAGATAGGTGATGTGGGCGGCCATCCGCGCCACGGCCAGGCCCTTTTCGGGCCGCACGCCATGGTCGGCATAGGCGCCGCCGCGCCAGTCGGGATCGGCCATGATCGCCTGGCGACCCACCTCGTGGAAGGCGATGTTCTGGGCCGAGTGCCGCGAGGCCGAGGCGATGATCACCGCGCTGGCCAGCCGCTCGGGATAGTCCACGGCCCATTGCTGGACCTGCATGCCGCCCATCGAGCCGCCGACCACGGCGAACAGCGTCTCGACGCCCAGCGCCTGGACCAGCATGGCCTGGGCCCGGACCATGTCGGCGATGGTGATCATCGGGAACGACAGGGCCCAGGGCTTGCCGGTGGCCGGATGGATCGAGGCCGGTCCCGTCGAGCCCATGCAGCCGCCGACCACGTTGGTGCAGATGATGAAGTGCCGGGTCGGATCCAGCGGCTTGCCGGGACCCACCAAGCGCGGCCACCAGCCGGGCTTGCCCGTGGTCGGGTGCGGCGAGGCCACATACTGGTCCATGGTCAGGGCGTGGCAGATCAGGACGGCGTTGGAGCGGTCGGCGTTCAGCCGGCCATAGGTCTGGTAGGCGACCTCCAGCCCTTCGATCGCCCCGCCCGAATCCAGCCGCAGGGGCGCGCTGGCCGGAAACCGCCAGACACCGCCGTCGACCGTCGTGGATGCGACCAAATCTAAGTCAGCCATGCCGCCTTGGACCGCTTGACGAAGAAGGTGTCAACCGCGCGCTTCCGGCGGGGCTCGCTGAAGGCTATGGAGTTGCCCATGGACCGTCTGATCCTCATGCGCCACGGCCAAGCCGAACGGCAAGCCGCCACGGGCGGCGATTTCGAACGCGGCTTGACGCCGCGGGGCCGCGACGACTCGACCCTGATGGGGCGACTGCTGGCGGCCAAGGGCGCCGCGCCCGAGCTGGTCCTGGTGTCCAGCGCCCGCCGGACCCGCGAAACCTTCGCCGCCGTCTCGGCCGCCTTTCCCAAGGCCAGGGTCGCGTTTCGCCGCGATCTGTATCACGCCGAACCCGAGGACGTGATGACGGCGCTGGAAGACGAGGGCGAGGGGGCCGGAACCGTGATGGTCATCGGCCACAATCCGGGCCTGCACGAGCTGGCCCTGGGCCTGGCCATCCAGGGCGGGCCGGAGCCCTTGGCGTTCAACAAGATCCGCAACCGGTTCCCCACCGCCACGACCGTGGTGTTCGCGTTCGGCGCGGGCGGGCCGCCGGTGCTGGAGCATCTGTTCTATGTCGCCGAGCATGGCGGAAACGGCGGCGAATGACCCTGATCTACAAGATCCTGTCCCGCGCCGAATGGCGCGCCGCCCAGGCTGCGGGCCGCTTCGACGGTTCGGCCGTCGATGTCGCGGATGGCTTCATCCATCTGTCCGGCGCCGACCAGGCCCAGGAGACGGCCGCCAAGTGGTTCGCCGGCCAGGCCGACCTGGTCCTGCTGGGCGTCGAGGCCGACGCCCTGGGCGAGGCGCTGAAATGGGAAGCCTCGCGCGGCGGGGCGCTGTTTCCGCATCTCTATCGCCCCCTGCTGCCGAGCGAGGTCCTGACCTGCCGGGATCTCGAGCTCGACGCGGACGGCGTTCCCCAGTTGGGCGTTCTGTCCGCATGAGCCTGCACGATCTCGCCGCCCGCGCCCTGCATGTCCTCGATCCGGAAGACGCCCACGGCCTGGCGGTCCTGGGGCTGAAGGCGGGGCTGGGACCCCGCGACGACGCGCTGGGCGATCCGCTGTTGGAGGTGACCCTGGCCGGACTGCATCTGAGCAGCTGCGTGGGTCTGGCCGCCGGTTTCGACAAGAACGCCGAGGTTCCCGACGCCATGCTGGCCGCGGGCTTTGGCTTTGTGGAGGCCGGCACCGTCACGCCGCTGCCGCAGGCCGGCAATCCGCGCCCGCGTCTGTTCCGTCTCACCCAGGACCAGGCGGTGATCAACCGCATGGGCTTCAATAATCAAGGCCTCGAGGCCTTCGCCGATCGGCTGGCCAAGCGCTCGGGCCGCCACGGCTTCGTCGGGGCCAATATCGGCGCCAACAAGGACGCGACCGACCGCGTCCAGGACTATGTCACCGGCCTGACGCGCCTGTGGGGCTTGCCTGACTATTTCACCGTCAACATCTCCTCGCCCAATACGCCGGGTCTGCGCGCCCTGCAGACCAAGGCGGCGCTGGAGGACCTGCTGGGCCGGCTGGCCGAGACGCGGGCGCTGTTGAAGGCCAGTTCGACCAGCGACTATCCGATCTTCCTGAAGGTCGCGCCCGACCTCGAGGACGGCGAGGTCGAGGCGATCGTCGAGACCGTGGTCAACAGCGGCCTGGATGGGATCATCGTCAGCAACACCACGATCGCCCGGCCGTCGACCCTGCGCTCCAGCCTGGCCGGCGAGACCGGCGGCCTGTCGGGCGCGCCGCTGCTGGCGCCGTCCACCGCGATGCTGGCCCGCTTCCACGCCGCCGCCGCCGGTCGGGTCGCCCTGATCGGGGCCGGCGGGATCGCCGACGGGGCCGGCGCCTATGCCAAGATCCGGGCCGGGGCCCGGGCGGTGCAGCTCTATTCGGCCCTGGTCTATGGCGGTCCGGGCCTGGTGGCCCGTATCAAGCGCGACCTGGCCGCGCGGCTTCGCGCCGACGGCTTTGTCCGCGTCGAGGATGCGATCGGCGCCGCATGACCCGGGACCGCGCCCTGTTGCTGCTGCGACGGTTCGGACCGGTCGTGATTCTGGTCGGGCTGTTCGCCTGGGCGGTCGCCAGCGGTCTGGCGGGACATCTGTCGCTGGAGGAACTGCGCGCCCGGGGCGAGGGCCTGCAGACCTTCGCCCACGAACAGCCGCTGCAGGCGGTGGCCATCTATATCGCGATCTATGTGGCCACGGTCTCGGTCTCCCTGCCCGGCGCCCTGATCCTGTCGCTGACCGGCGGCTTCCTGTTCGGCCCGCTGGGCGGCGGGGCGGCGGCGGTCACCGGGGCGACCGGCGGTTCCACCGTGGTGTTCCTGGTCTGCCGCACCGCCTTTGGCGACTTCCTGCGCCGCTGGCCCAGCCGGCTGCTGCTGGCGGTCGAGGCGGGGTTTCGCAAGGACGCCTTCGCCTATCTGCTGACCCTGCGGCTGATCCCGGCCTTTCCGCTGCTGCTGGTCAATGTCGGGGCGGGACTGGTCGGCGTGCCGGTGCGCACCTTCCTGCTGGCCTCGTTCCTGGGCATGCTGCCCAGCTCGTTCGTCTATGCCGGCATCGGCGCGGGCCTGGGTCATGTGTTCGCCCAGGGCGGGGCGGTGTCGCTGCACACCCTGCTGACGCCGCGGATCTATCTGCCCATCATCGGCATGGGCGTGCTGGCCTTTCTGCCGCCGCTGTGGCGCCTTTGGCGACGCGGGCGCGTTGCTCCCACGCCCGACGTGAAGTAACCCAGCATGATGACCGAAACGGTCTCGCCGCCGGACAACCCGACCGCGCCAGCCCCACGGCGTTTCCCGTGGCCGCGCGGCCTGTCGGCGCGCCTGCTGCTGTTCACCGCCCTGGTCGTCACCGTGGCCGGCCTGATGGTGCTGCCGCCCACCCTGGCGGCCTATGAGGAGCAGTGGCTGCTGGACCGGGTGCGGGCCGGCGAACTGGCCTCGACCATCGCCGAGAGCGATCCCGAGCTGCGGGTCAGCGACTCGGTCGCCGGCCAGCTGTTCGACCAGGCCGGGGCGGTGACCGTCGCCGTTCAGGTCGATGGGGCGCGCCGGCTGGTCCTGCCGCCCAAGGCCCCGATGCAGACGCCCTATCTGGTCGACCTGCGCCGGCAAAATCCCGGCTCGTGGCTGGCCGCCCCGTTCTTCACCCTGACCAGCCCGCCCGGCAGCATGGTGCGGGTGATGGCCGAGCCGCGCTTCCGCAAGGCCGAGTTCGTCGAGGTGGTGCTGCCCGACGCCCCGCTGAAGGCCCAGCTGGTCGGCTATTTCTGGCGCCTGGCCGGGGTGACGATCTTCGTCGCCGGCCTGGCCGGCTTCTTCGTCTATCTGTTCCTCAACATCTTCCTGGTGCGGCCCATGCAGCGGATCACCCGCGCCATGGAGCAGTTCCGCGCCGATCCCGCCGATCCCGAGGCCCGCATCGTGGTCTCCAAGCGCCGCGACGAGATCGGCCGGGCCGAGCTGGAGCTGGACCGCATGCAGACCGACCTGCTGACCGCCCTGGCCTCCAAGGCGCGGTTGGCGGCCCTGGGCGAGGCGGTGGCCAAGATCAATCACGACCTGCGCAACATGCTGACCAGCGCCCAGATGGCCTCGGACCGCCTGGCCGCCCTGGGCGACCCCAAGGTGGCCCAGGCCCTGCCGCGCCTGGAGCGGGCCCTGGACCGGGCCATCACCCTGGCCACCGACGTGATGACCTATGGCAAGTCCAACGAGGCCGCGCCCGTCGCCCGTCCGATCCCGCTGCGCGCCGCCCTGGACAGCGCCGCCGAGGACGCCGGCCTGACCCCCGGCGGCGTGGCCCTGGAGACCGTGATCGATCCCCGCGCCCAGGTGCTGGCCGATCCGGATCAGCTGCACCGCATCCTGACCAATCTGCTGCGCAACGCCCGCGAGGCCATCGAGGGCGCGCCCGATCGCGGCGGCAAGGGCCGGGTCTTTGTCGAGCTGCATCGCGGCGAGGGCCTGTCGATCCTGCGCCTGTCCGACGACGGCCCCGGCGTACCGGCCCGCGCCCAGGCCCACCTGTTCCAGCCCTTTGTCGGCTCGGTGCGGCGCGGCGGCACGGGCCTGGGCCTGGCCATCGCCCGCGAACTGGCCCAGGGCCACGGCGGCGACCTGATCCTGGTCGAGACCGGGCCGGGGGGCTCGGTGTTCGATCTCAGCCTGGCGGGGGTTCCCGAGCCGGTGGCGGAGGCGGCGGCCTCGACGCCGGACGACAGCGCCGAGGCTTAACTTCCCGCCCGAAAGCCGCCGCCCTCCGGCGCGGAGGCGGCGTTTCCCCGGCCGACGCCGCTGGCCCCCTCCTGACCTGCTGCGCAGGTCGTCCTCCCCCTTGTCAGGGGGAAGATGAAACGCGCTAACCTCATCTTCCCCCTCCGGGGGAAGACGACCGCGACAGCGGTCCGTAGGGGGCGAGTATGGGGATTGGGCGCGGTTTATCCCCCTTGGGGTCCATAAAAACCTCAATCCAATCAACGCCTTAAAAATAAAATGAGCGCGCCAATCCTCGGCGCTGAAACCGCCCGCATACTGATCTCACCCGACAGCACGGGAAGGGCGCACGTACGGCGACCGTTGCGGCTGTCGGGGGTGGTCGAGCGGGACGTGTTCCGTCGGCTTTCGCCCGGGGCCCTGTTGGCCCGGTTTGCGAGGCGTGGCCTGTCCCTCCAGGGAAGGCGGGCGCCTCGGATCGGGGTTCAGGATCAAGCCCTCGGCGACGGCCCGGCGGCGCGCAACAGGCCTGGGCTGAAATCGCCCAGGCGGTCCGAGGTGCGCCAACACCTCGCCCGTCGGGGGCCGAAGTCGGGAGCGGGTTAAGACCCCGCGTCTCGAAGGCTCATCGGATAACGGCTGCGCGGAGCGTCTGTCTTCGTCGAAACGGTATTTATCAAACTCTCATCCGGGCGAGGCCCGGACGCTCCGCGACCCTTCCCATCCCTTCAGCGGTCATCCGCGTGAAGCGGCCAAGCCGCGCCCCTACAGCCCCTTGGCCACGCCCTCGCGGCGCGGATCGGCGCCGCCTTCCAGCACCCCACCGGCCCGGACGATCACGCCATGCAGGCCCGAGCCCTCGTACTGGCCCGCCTTGATCAACACGCCGCGCGCATTGAGCGCCGCCACCATGTCGGGGCCGAACAGCTCGGCGTCGCCGGAGAAATTGTCGCCGCGCGCCACCATGTTGGGCAGGGCGACGGCGTCCTGCATCGACAGGTTCCAGTAGAACAGCCCGACCATGGCCTTGAGATTATAGGACAGGATGGCGTTGCCGCCCGGCGAGCCGAGGGCGGCCAGGAACCGGCCCTTGTTGTCCAGCACGATCAGCGGGGCCATCGACGAGCGCGGACGCTTGCCGCCGGCCACGGCGTTGGCGGCCGGGGCGCCGTCCTTCTCGGTCGGCGAGAACGAGAAGTCGGTCAGCTGGTTGTTGAGGAAGAAGCCGCCGACCATCCGGCCCGAGCCGAAGATGCTTTCGACCGTGGTGGTCATCGACACCACATTGCCGGCTGGATCCTTGATCACGAAATGGGTGGTGCCGCCCGGCTCCTGGGTGGCGTCCACACCCACCTTGGGCGCGCCCTTGGGAGAACCGAAGGCCGGGGCCGGACCGGCGACATCATGGATCAGCGTGGCGCGCTGGGCCACATAGGCCGGGTCCAGCAGACCCTCGACCGGCACGGTGACGAACGACGGATCGCCGACATAGCGGTCGCGGTCGGCGTACATCACCCGCTCGGCCTCGGCCAGCAGGGTCCAGGCGACCGGGTCCTTGGGGCCGCGCGCGCCGATATCGGTGTGCTCCAGCATCATCAGCGCCTGGATCACCGCCAGGCCGCTCGACGAGGGGTTGGGGACGCAGACCGTATAGACCTTCCACGGCCGGCACAGGGCGTCGGCCGAGCGCGGGCGATAGGTCTTCAGGTCGCCCAGGGTCATGGTGCTGGGCAGGGCGCCTTCGTGCAGCTTGTCGACGATGGCCTGGGCGATCGGGCCTTCATAGAGGGCGCTGGGGCCCTCGGCGGCCACCCGCTTGAGGGTGGCGGCATAGGCCGGGTTCTTCAGGGT
>JAHINZ010000194.1 GCA_018895795.1 Alphaproteobacteria bacterium | reverse complement strand
TGAGTGTAGATGGAGTACCGTTTCGGCCGTGGCCGGAGCGCTCCGCGTGGTCGTTATCCCTCTGGCCGGGGCGCGCGGGTCTGGTTCAACCCTATGCCCCTTCCGGACACCCCGTCATCGAAACCGGACCCAGCCAGGGGCTGCAAGCCACGGTTCTCCCGACGGGCCCGGAGCGGACCTTCGGACGGGCGGAGGCTTGGCCTTCCTCCGATGGACAGGTTTACGTCCCCTGTCCTCTTGAACCCGCTCGACCACCCCCACCGCACGTCAGGTCGCCAGCTGAACGCCCTCCCCCGCGATGGGGCGAGGAGAAGGATACGGGCGTTCTGCAGGGTGATGCGTCGATTTTCCATCGTGACGCTGGGTCGCGGGGTTAGGGCGTTGAATTTGTTGGGGGCAAGCGGTGTGGGGGCTCGTACGCGCACGGGAATTGGCGATACGTCCTTCAGCGCGGAGCGCTTTTGCGCGCCGCATGCGACAGGCCAATGTGGCCCTCTGCCATACGGGGGAGGACGAGACGTCCTAACCGGGCCATCGCCGTTGACCGCCCCCCGCAGCATGAACTGAAAGGTCACATCAAAAGCGTCTGTAAAAACCTCGCGCGGCCTCTATGGTGGTGCGCATGGACAGAACGAAGCGCTGAAATGCAACGAGGCGTCGACCTGCTCAGTGTTGACGGTCGCCACTTGCGGCTGGTTACGGACAGCCCGATCCCGTCGGTGATCAGTGATCCACGGCTGCCCGACAATCCGATCATTGCCTGCAACGCCGCTTTTTGTGCGCTGACGGGTTACCCCCCCGAAGAGGTCGTCGGGCGCAACTGTCGTTTCCTGTCGGGGCCAGGCACCGAGCCTTGGCTGACCGAGGAAATCCGGCGCGGGGTGCGCGAACATCGCCCGGTGCTGGTTGAAATCCTGAACTACAAGCGCAACGGCCAGCCGTTCCGAAATGCTGTTCTGGTGGCGCCGATCTATGACGAAGAAGACGCCCTTCTGTATTTCCTCGGGTCTCAGGTCGAGATCGACGCCGATGCGTCCGCCCCCTCAAGCATGCGGCGGATCCGCGCCGCCGAAATGGTGCAGGCGTTGTCGCCACGGCAGGGTCAAGTGCTCAAGCTGGTCGCCAACGGCCTGTTGAACAAGCAGATCGCCGCGGAACTCGATCTGGCCGAGAAGACCGTCAAGATGCACCGCGCCATCCTGATGACTCGGTTGGGTCTGCATACGACGGCCGACCTGATCCGCCTCGCCGTCGAGGCCGGTCTCTAGACCCGCGCCGATTTTGATACGGCCGAAAGCCCGTATCGCCGCGACCTGAACAGCGGCCTATCCCCGTTAGCGATCACAGCACGCCAAACACCGCCCGCTCACGGTCCAGGGAGGAAACGGTATTTGCACCGCTGGGATCAGAGTTCGGGGGGCCGAAGATCGTCTCGACATGAGCCTGTGACCGCCCCGGACATTCCTGCTCCGCGCATTCGCGCTGTGAGCACCTGAGCCGGAGACTTCGATGGATACCGTTACACCTTTCCAATTCTCACTGGTCTACAACGCCTTCTCGTTCACCTTCGCCGCCATGGCGGCCGGGACGATTTTCTTGTGGCTTAGCCGCTCGCAAGTCGCGCCGGCCTACCGCACCGCCCTGACCATCTCGGGCGTCGTCACCGCGATCGCCGCCTACCACTATTTCCGGATCTTCGAGAGCTGGAACGCGGCCTATACGTTCAAGGACGGCGTCGTCACGGCGACGGGCTTCGCCTTCAACCATGCCTATCGCTATGTCGACTGGCTGCTCACCGTGCCGTTGCTGCTGATCGAACTGATCCTGGTCATGCGGTTGTCGCGCGAGGAAACCACGTCGAAAACCATCACCCTGGGCTTGGCCGCCGCGCTGATGATCATCCTGGGCTATCCCGGTGAGATCGCCACCGATCTGCCGACCCGCGCCTTGTGGGGCGCGCTGTCCATGATCCCGTTCATCTATATCGTCTGGCAACTGTTCGTCGGACTGGGCGCTTCGATCCAGCAGCAGCCTCCGGCCGCTCAGGGTCTGGTGCGCACCGCGCGTCTGGTGACCTTCCTGTCCTGGGGCTTCTACCCGATCGTGTTCACGGCCCCGTTCGTCGGCCTGACGGGCGGCGCGGTGGAGACGACCATTCAGGTCGGCTACTCCATCGCCGACATCGTCGCCAAGATCGGTCTTGGCATCCTGATCTTCCTGATCTCGACCCGGAAGTCGGAAGCCGAACATGGCGGCCTCAAGACCTCTGCGGCCTGAGTCCGTGCCAACTTTCGGGCCCGCCCGAACGGTGGCTGATTGCCGCGCTCCTCAGGGGCGCGGCAATTCGGCGCCGGTTGTTTTCTGGCCCGTGGCCGTGGCGCTGCTCCTGGCGATCGGGCTGGGAGCGCCCCTGGGCCAGTCGGCGGCGGTCCTGGCGGCCACGGTGCTCTTCGTGGGCGGCGGCCTGCCGCACGGCGCCTATGACATCGCCCTGCTGCGGCGGGCCATCGGGCCCGATCGGCGGGTCCTGGCGCTGGCGGTCGGCGGCTATGTGGCGATCGCCACCGCGATGGCGCTGCTGTGGCGGGTCGAGCCGCTGATCGCGCTGGTGCTGTTCCTCGTCATCTCGGCCGTGCATTTCGGCGAGGACTGGCAAATGCTCGAGGAACCGCTGCTGCGCCTCGCGGCGGGGGCGGCGGTCATCGCCGCCGCGACGATCGGCCATCCCACCGAAGTGGCGGCGCTGTTCGTCGCGATGAGCGACGCGCGCGGCGCGCTGGTGGCCCGCCTGGTGATGGCGGCCGCGCCCGTGGTCTTGGCGCTGGCGGGGGTGGGCCTTGTGGTCGCTTGGCAAGCCGGAAGCCGGGCCTGGGCCGCGGCGATGACGCTCTGCCTGATGGTGCTGTTGACGGCGCCGCCCGTCCTCGGCTTCGCGCTGTTCTTCGTCTTCCTGCATTCGCCGCTCCACCTGGGGCAGGCCCGCGCCGTGCTGAGCGACATGCCGCGCTGGCGCTGGGTCGCGACCGGGGCCTTGCTTTCGGGCGCGGCGATCCTGGGGTGGCTGGCGATACGGTTTGTCGCGCCGCTCAAGATCGACGCCACCTTCACCGCCCAGGCCTTTCAATTGCTGGCGGCGGTCGCGGCGCCGCATCTGATCCTGTCGCATTGGCTGGAGCGAAGACTGGCGGTCCCCGTCCTCGCCAAGCCCCTTCTCCCCTGGCGGGTGAAGGCAGCCCCGGCAAGGGCCGGGGTCGGCTGAGGGGTCGATAGTCCTGTTCGGAAAGGTCCGGGAGCCCCCTACCCCGCCGTGCGCTCCACGAGATCGGCCAGGGCCTCGGCCGCGTCCGGCTTGGCCACGCCGCGCGCGCCGTCGGACATCCGCGCCAGGCGCTGGGGGTCCTTGAGCAGGGCGTTGAGGGCGCCGGCCATGGCGTCGACGGTCAGTTCGTCTTCCAGGCACACCGCCGCCGCGCCGGCCTCTTCCAGCTGGCGGGCGTTGAAGCGCTGGTGGTCGTCGGCGGCGATCTTCAGCGGGATCAGGATCGAGGGGCGGCCGGCCACGGCCAGTTCGGTGCAGGTCGAGGCGCCCGAGCGGCCGATCACCAGATGGGCCTGGCGCAGATAGCCGGCCATGTCGCGGAAGAACGGGGCCACCTCGCAGTCGACCATGGCGTTGCGATAGACCTTGCGGGCGTGCTCCAGGCTCTCGGCCCGAGCCTGCTGGAACACCTTGAGGCGGCCGCGAATGTCCTCGGGCAGCTTGGCGACGGCCTCGGGGATCAGTTCCGACAGCAGGCGCGCGCCCTGGCTGCCGCCGGTGACCAGGATGCGCAGCTGCACCTCGGGCGGCAGATAGGGCACCTCGAACAGGGCGCGGACCGGCGCGCGGACGGGGTTGCCGACGACGTGGGCGCGGGCCTTGACCTTCGGCGTGGCCCTTTCCAGGATCGGGAAGGCGCAGGCCACTTCATTGACCTTGGGGGCCAGGAAGCGGTTGACCCGGCCCAGCACCGCGTTCTGCTCGTGGATCACCGTCCTGCGGCCCTGGGTCAGGGCGCCCAGCAGGGCCGGCAGGGCCGGATAGCCGCCGAAGCCGACGACGACGGCCGGGTCCAGGCGCTTGAAGGCGGCTCTCGCCTGCAGCACGCCCTGGGCGACCACGAAGCCGGCCTTGATCAGGCCGATCGGGTCGCCGGCCTTGGCGGTGGCGGCCGACAGCTCCAGGCGCTCCTCGGCGGGGAACTTGTCGGCGTACAGCGCGCCGCGCTCATCGGTGGCCAGCACCACCCGCCAGCCGCGGGCCGACAGGACCTGGGCCAGGGCCTGGGCGGGAAACAGGTGGCCGCCGGTTCCCCCGGCGGCGACGACGACCAGCTTGCTCATCTCAGTCGAACGCATGGTCGGGCAGGAACTCACCCGACGAGCCATAGGCGCCGGGGCGCTTGCGCAGCAAGGCCAGGGCCAGGCCCAGCGTCAGTCCCATGGCCAGCATCGATGATCCCCCGTAGCTGATGAACGGAAGCGTCATGCCCTTGGTCGGGATCATGTTCAAGTTCACCGCCACATTGATCATCGCCTGCTGGCCCACCAGCACGAACAATCCGGCCGCCGCCACCTGCTCGAAGGTGTCGCTCAGCTTCATGGCCTTCATCATGCCGCGCACCACCACGAAGGCGAACAGGCTGATCAGGGCCAGCGAGAACACCAGGCCATATTCCTCGGCCGCCACCGAATAGATGAAGTCGGTGTGCAGGTCGGGCACGTGGCGCTTCATGACCCCCTCGCCCGGGCCGCGTCCGAACAGGCCGCCGGCGTGGATGGCCTCGGCGGCGCGGGTGATCTGGTGTGTGTCGGCCCGGTCGGGGCTGAGGAACTTCTGCACCCGCAGATGGACGTGGGGGAAGATGAAATAGGTCGACATCAGCGCGCCGACGGCCACGCCGCCCAGGCCCATGATCCAGCTGATCGGCACCCCCGCCATCCAGAACGCCGCCCCGAAGGCGACGGTGATCAGCACGGTCTGGCCCACATCGGGCTGGATCAGCAACAGGCCCACGGCGATGAAATACAGCAGGAAGGCGATCGACACGCCCGGCACGCCCTCGCCCTTCTGGCCCTCGGCGAACATCCACGAGACCAGCACGATCAGGGCCGGCTTCATGAATTCCGACGGCTGCAGGGTGAAGCCGGCGAACTGCAGCCAGCGGGTGGCGCCCTTGGCGTTGTGGCCGATGAACGGCAGGGCGATCATGATGCCGATCGCCGCCACGTAGACGAAGAACGCCGTGCGCCGCACGCCCTTGGGCGACAGCATCGACACCGACAGCAGGATGCCGGCCGCGACGACGGCGAACAGGCATTGGCGGATGGCGAAATGGAACTGGTCGTCGATGCCCATGCGCTGGGCCGCCGCCGGGCTGGAGGCGAACGACAGCAGCACCCCCAGGGTGACCAAAAGCGCCGTGGCGCCCAGCAGCCAGCGGTCTGTGGTCCACCACCAGATGCCGATCGCGGTGCGGTCGGTTCTGGCGAAGGCGTGGGTGGTCTGGGTGGCCATGGTCGCAGAGTCGGTCGGCAGGGTTAAGGGAAGGTTGCTGAACGCTGTGCGGCGATCGTGAGCCGGCCCGTCGATCTGGGTCTGGTCGAGTTCAGGGACCGCGTCCTGAGCCTCGACGCCGCCGTGGCCCGGCGCTGCGCGGGGCTGCAGGCGCCCGATCCGAGACGCGGGCGCGACGCCCTGATCGCGGCGACGGCCCTGGTCCACGGCATGACCGTCGTCACCCGCAACACGACCGACTTCGCCGCCACGGGCGTGGGGTTGGTCAACCCGTGGGAGGCCGGCGGGGTTTGAGATCCTTCTCCCCTTGCGGGAGAAGGTGGCCCCGGCGACCGCCGGGGTCGGATGAGGGGTTGCGCCGGCGGCGAGGTCTTGATCCCCGTCCAGCACTTGATCGGACAGGTCAATCGACCCCTCATCCGGCGCTGCGCGCCACCTTCTCCCGCAAGGGGAGAAGGATAGGATGTTTCGGATAGTCGTCATGCTGCCGATCCCCGCGCTCAGCAGCCCCAACCCACCGTCATTCCCGCCCCCCGGGACCGGCTTTGCCGGCCCGAGGGCAAGCCGAGTGGCGGGAACCCCTGTTTCAGCTCACACGTGAGACGCCGGCGAAGGGCGCGCGCCCTTCGTCCCTCCCGCACCTGCGGCGGTACGAGGGGTTCCCGCCACAAGGG
>JAHINZ010000193.1 GCA_018895795.1 Alphaproteobacteria bacterium | reverse complement strand
CCGTTCTGCGGTCAGCTTCTCGGCGATTTCGGGGCCGAGGTGATCAAGCTGGAGGATCCCAAGGCCGGCGATCCGATGCGCCAGTGGGGCCGCTCCAAGCCCAAGGGCCTCTCGCCCTGGTGGCCGGTGATCGGCCGCAACAAGAAGTCGGTGACCCTCGACCTGCGCACCGACGAGGGCCGACGGATCGCCCGCGACCTGATCGGCAAGGCCGATGTGGTGGTCGAGAACTTCCGGCCCGGCACGATGGAGGGCTGGGGGATGGGCTATGAGGCCCTGTCGGCGGTCAATCCGGGCCTGGTCATGGCGCGGGTGTCGGGGTTCGGCCAGACCGGCCCCTATTCACACCGGGCCGGCTACGCCCTGGTCGGCGAGGCGATGGGCGGCCTTCGGCACATCACCGGCGAGCCCGACCGCAATCCAGCGCGGGCCGGCATCTCGATCGGCGACAGCCTGTCGGGCCTGAACGCCGCCCTGGGGGTGATGATGTCGCTGCACGCCCGCCAGCGCTCCGGCCGGGGCCAGGTGGTCGACGCGGCGATCTATGAGAGCGTGCTGACGGTGATGGAGAACCTGATCACCGAATATGATCTGACCGGCTATGTCCGCGAACGCGCGGGGGCGGTTCTGCCGGGCATCGCGCCGTCGAACGTCTATCCCACCAAGAGCGGCGAGCTGATCCTGATCGGCGCCAATCAGGACACGCTGTTTCGGCGCCTGTGCGACCTGATGGACCGGCCGGACCTCGCCGACGACGTCCGCTATTGCGACCACGCGGCGCGCGGCGCGCACCAGGCGGAACTGGACGCCCGCATCGCCGCCTGGACGGCCGACCACGCGATCGAGACCTTGCTGCCCCGGCTCGAGACGGCGGGCATCGCCACCGGACGGATCTATCGCGCGCCGGACATGCTGACCGATCCGCAGTTCATCGCCCGCGAGTCGATCGTCACCGTGCCCCATCCGGTGTTTGGCCAGGTGAAGATGCAGAACGCCTTTCCGCGCCTGACCGAAACGCCGGGCGGCGTGCGCTGGCCCGGGCCGGCCCTGGGCGAACATACCGACGCCGTGCTGCGCGAGGTGGCGGGTCTGGACGACGCGGCGATCGCCGACCTGCGGACGCGCAAGGTGATTTGAGCGGAGATCCTCCCCTTTGGGGGAGGTGGCCCGGAGGGCCGGAGGGGGCCGTCGCCGCCGACTTCCAGCTAGCCCCCTCCGTCGCTTCGCGACACCTCCCCCAAAAGGGGAGGATCGGCTAGTGCCGGCCCGTCACGTCGGCGATCGCCCGGGCGATCTGGTGGACATTGTAGGGCTTGCGCACGATCGGGGCGTCAAAGCCCATCGGCGCGGCCTTGTCGGCATAGCCGGTGGCGAACACGAACGGACGCCCCTCCCGGCGCAGGATCTCGGCCACAGGGGCGACGGACTGGCCATTGAGGTCGGCGTCCAGCACCGCGACGTCGAAGGTCTGGTCCAGCATGGCCAGGGCCTCGCTCAGTTCGGCGGCGCAGCCCACCACCACCACGCCGGCGTCTTCCAGGCCGGCTTCCAGTTCCAGGGCCAGCAGCAGGGAGTCCTCGACGATCAGCACCCGCAGGCCGGCGATCGCGCCGGGACGAACGGTTTCGTCGGCGGCGATCAGGGTCTCGACGATCCGCTCCGGCGCGGCCGGTGCGGGTTCGGGCGGCGGTCCGTCGGCCAGGGCTTCCGGCGCGGCCTGGATCAGGGCGCTGACGCCGCCGCGCCGATAGTCGATCCGGGCCCGGCCGCCCAGCTCGCGCCCGACGACGTCCTCGATCAGGGTGGCGCCGAAGCCGCGCTTGCTGGGCTCGGCGGGCGGCGGCCCGCCGCTCTCCAGCCATTCCAGCGCGAAGCCGCCGTCGGGCGAGCGTCGCCAGACCACCTCGACCTTGCCGTGCTCGGTCGACAGCGCGCCGAACTTCACCGCATTGACGGCCAGTTCGTGCAAGGTCAGCGACAGGGCCGAGGCCGCGCGCGGCGTCAGGAACAGTTCCGGACCGTCCCAGCGGGTCTGGGTGGGGGCCAGGCCGCCCAGCTCGGCGGCGGCGATCCGCGCCAGGGTGGCGCCGCGCCAGCGGGCGGCGCTCAGCAGGTCATGGGCCGAGCTCATCGATTTCAGCCGACCGGCGAAGGTCTTGAGGAACACATCTAGCGAGGATGACTTGCGGGCCGATTGGGCGGCCACCGACTGGACGACGGCCAGCAGGTTCTTGATGCGATGGTCCAGTTCGGCCAGCAGGCTTTCGCGTTGCTCGTCCTGCTGCTTGCGGTCGGTGATGTCCTGGATCACGCCGATCAGATGGGTGGGCTCGTTATTTTCATCCAGCGTCATCACGCCGGCGGCGCGGTTCCACTGGATCCGCCCGTTTTCGTCCGGGTTGCGGCGAAACTCGACCTCATAGCGGCCCTTCTTTCGCAGCTCCGCGTCGACCGTGCGCTGGATCTCATCGCGGTCGTCAGGGTGGACATAGGGAAACAAGGCCTGACCGTCTTCGGCCGGGATCACGCCTTCGGGGAGGTTGGCGATCTTGGCCAGGCGCGGGCTGATCGTGTAGGTGTCGCCCGCGCGGTCCCATTCGAACTCGCCCATTCTGGCCGCGCCGATGGCCAGGGCCAGTCGCTCGCTGTCCAGGTTGCGCGCGCCGGTCGCCGGACGGGCGCCGTCGGCGTCGCGCTGCAGCTCCTCCATGGCCAGGGCGGCCAGATCGACCAGAACCTGACGATCCGCGCCGATCGAGGGACGCGCGGTGGGATCCTCGACGATCAGCAGGCCGACCACGCCTCCCGCCGAGGCGATGACCGGGGCGCAGGCCAGAAAGCCGCCGGCGGCCGCCGAAAGGCCGGCCAGGCGCGGATCGGTCTGGGCGTTCTGGCTGATCAGAGGCTCGCCGAGCGCCATGACCAGATCGGCCACCGAGCCGTCCCGGGGCGTGGCCGCCGCCGGCGCCGGGCAGCCGAATCCGGCCTTCAGTCGCAGTTGGGCGGCCTCGATCAGAACGAGCGAGGCGCTGCGCGCGCCGAAATGGCTGGCGGCCAGGCGGACAATTCGCGCGTAACGCGGGTCGTCGACGGGCCCGTCGAAAGCCTTGAGCGCGCTTACGGCGCGCAATCGCGCGGCTTCCTTGTCAGCGTCTCGCGCGAAACGGGGGTCGACCATGGCGCCGACCATAGACTTGCTTCGCGTCAGACGCGAGTGCCGATCACGATTCTGATGTGGTGAAGCTCGCGCGCACAGGCTAATATGGAACTGGGCCGCGCAGGTCGGCGTTGACCCATTTCAGACGGCTGCAACAAGCCCTTTTGGCCGCGTCGTGAATTCGGAGAAGATCATGGCTTCCAATGTTTTGAAGACCGCCGCGAAGGATGCCGAGAACCTTAAGGCCGCCGCCGTCTCGGGCGTCGAGCACGCCGAGCACAGCTTCGTCGAAGCCGCCCACGCCGCGAAGGTTTCGCTGGCCGAAGCCGCCAAGCGCGTCGAGAAGTCGGTCGCCGAGGGCCTGGACACCCTGCGCGCCCAGAGCCGCACCTATACCGACACCGCCGGCCAGCAACTGGACGACGCCCAGCGCTACGTCACCGAGCGCGTTCGCGAGCGTCCTTTGACCGCCACCCTCGCCGGACTGGGCGTCGGGGTTCTGATCGGATTGCTGATGGCCGGTAACCGCAGCTCCAACCGGTGATTTTTGAACGAACTTTGATGACGCTCGCGGCGGCGGCGGCCATAGCGGCCGCGGCCGCCGTCGGCGTGTTCGCCGCGGCGTTCGCGCTCTATGCCGTCGTCGAGGCGCATCTGGGCGCCGCCGGCGCCGCCGCCGTGGTCGCGGCCGTGGCCGCTCTGATCGTGGCGATCGCCGGCTTCATGGCCGCGCGCAAGGCCGATCAGCGCCAGGCGCCCCGCAACGCGGCGCCGGACTCCTTCGGGTTCGCGGAAAAGGTCGTCGAGATCGTCAAGGATCGGCCCTTGCTGTCGATCGGCGCGGCCCTGGCCGCCGGCGTCTTCGCGCTGAAGAACCCGACCCTGACCGCCGCTGTCGCCAAGGCGTTCATGGAAACCCGGCAACCGCCGCGTTAGGCCCCCTTTACCTGAGCGTCCCCATCCTCCCCTCCGGGGAACGCCATGCCATGGAGTGAGCATGTATAGCCTGCCTGAGCTGCCCTACGCCTATGAGGCGCTGGAGCCGACCGTTTCGGCCAACACCCTGCATTTCCATCATGACAAACACCACGCCGCCTATGTGACGGCGCTGAACGGCCTGCTGAACGGCGACGACCAGGGTTTGCTGGAAGCGGTCATCAAGGCCGCCGCCCCCGGCAAGATCTTCAACAACGCCGCCCAGGCCTGGAATCACGCCTTCTTCTGGCACGCCATGAGCCCGACCAAGACCGCGCCGGGCGCCGACCTGGCCGCCGCGATCGCCGAGGCCTTCGGCGACCTGGCGGCGCTGAAGATCGCCTTCGTCACCGAAGGCATTGGCCACTTCGCCTCGGGCTGGGTGTGGCTGGTCGCCGAGGGCGGCAAGCTGAAGGTCATCTCCACCCATGACGCGGCCACCACCGTGACCCAGGCGGGCGTCACCCCGCTGCTGGTCTGCGATGTGTGGGAACACGCCTACTATCTGGACCACCAGAACAACCGAAAGGGCTTCCTGGAAGCCTGGTTCGACGGTCTGGCCAACTGGACCCTCGCCGACGCCCAGTTCGCCGCCGCCAAGGGCGCGGGCCAAGCCTGGGTCTATCCGGCCCCGACCGCCGGCTGACGACAAGAGACGACGGCGCGGCTCCGGTCGCGCCGTCGTCGCCTTCAGGTCGGCCGCCGGTCGACCGCCCAGGTGCGCCAGACGGTGAAATCGGTCCGCTCGAACGCGAAGGCCGTGACCGTGATCTGGGCCCGGTCGATCTCGATGATATTGAAGCTGGGCGGTGATCCGCGTTCGCGCACCGACAGGGTGCCCGACACCACGGCGGCCGTCCTGCCGTCCCCAAACGGATAGGGGGCGACGAACGGCACATGGATATGCCCCGACAGCACCAGGTCGGCCCCCGCCGCGGCCAGCCGGGCCGCCGCGCGCGGACCGCCATGCACCCGCCCGGTCATCGGCTCGCCGACCAGTTCCATCAGCGGGTGATGACAGACCACGATGCGCGCGTCGCCGGCGGCGACCGTCAGCTGGTCGGTCAGCCAGTCGACCTGGCTCCGGGCGATGGCGCCCTTCGACCAGTTCATCCGCAGCTGGGCTCGCCGGGCCGTGTTGACGGCGAAGACCGACACGCCCGGCGCGCACCACACGGCGCCGTCGGCGGGGCCGAACCGGGTTTCATAGCGCCGCCAGGGGTCGAGCAGGCGCTCGAGGAGCTCTCCGGCGCCCAGATAGGGCGTGTCGTGATTGCCCGGCGTGGTCAGCTGTGGCTTCGGCGCGCGATCCAGCCAGGCCTTGGCGGCGTTGAACTCGGTCACCGCGCCGTCGCGGGTCAGATCGCCGGCCGCGATCACCAGGTCGGGACGTTCGGCGTGGAAGCGGGCCAGCGCCGCCTCAGTGGCGGCCACGTTCTCGCCGCCGAAATGCAGATCGGAAACCTGGATGATCTTGATCGGCCGGGTCAATGGGGCAGGACCACGGCGCGGAACGCCTTGGGTCGAAAACGGATGTGGACCTCGGGTTCAAGCCGCATCGGCTCACCGTCGAGAATGGCCGGGATCCGGCCGTTGGCCCACACCTTGCCCAGGCGGCACCGCTCAACGCTGACCGACGGGTCATTGCGCCAGTCTCCGGTGATGGCGGTGACGCCGAGGCGGAAGATCTCCACGGCGTTGGAGGGATCCAGCGCCGCGGCCTCCAGCGCCCGCTCGTTCTCGTCCAGGCCCGACGACACCAGCGGGCACATCAAGCTCAAGGCCTCGGTCTTCTGGGCGGGACGCCCGTCCAGCGAGAACCGCAGCCGGCCCGAAAACATCTGACGATAGGCGCGGTGGGCCCGCAGCGCCATCAGGCGCAGCTTGCCGGCCCGGGCGGCCTCCCGCGCGTCGGCCCACAGGGCGGGACTGCCCAGAATGGCGGCGACGAAAAACAGCCGCCCGCCCACCTCGCCCCCGGACACCATCCGAGGGGTTCCATCGGTCAGGCAGGCGGCCATGGCCTCGGGCCAGGACCGCTCGCCATAGAAGGCGCGGGGCAGCATGTTCATGGTCCCGCCGGGCAGGGGCGCGATCGGCGGACCGTCGGGACCCGCCATCTCGGCGGCGGCGCGGGCGGTGCCGTCGCCGGCGAGGACAAAGACCGCGTCCGGATTGGAATCGATGGCCTGGCGCAGGCAGGCCTCCAGTTCACCGTCTGCCGGCGCGTGCACGGTTCCGGCGATCCCGTATTCGGCGAGGATCCGCTCGGCGGTGGCCGGCCCGTTCGGCCCCACCGATCCCGAGGCGATGTTGGCTACAATTTCAACGCGCCGCACGGCGATTCCTCTTTCGGTGATGGTCGATTGGCAAACGGCCAAGCTTTCGAGGAGTTCCGTCGGGAACCTTGAATAGCGCCGGCCGTTAGCCAGACCGGGACAGCTCGTTAGGAGAGCCACGATGAAGATGACCATGATCGCGCTGATGGGCGTGGGACTGCTGGCCACGGCCTGCACGTCAACGGGCAATGTGGAACGCAACGCCGCCGGCGGTGCGGCCCTCGGCGCGCTTGCCGGCGCCGTGATCGGCAATAATGTCGGCAACGGCGACGCGGGGACCGGCGCGGCGATCGGCGCGGCGATCGGCGGTACGGCCGGCGCGGTCAAGGGTTGCCGTGAAGACGGCGGCTGCGGCGCCGCAACCAATGTCAACAAGCGCCAGTATTACGACGAACGCGCGGGTCGCTATTACTACTACGATTCCCGCAGTGGCCGTTATTTCTGGGAAAACGGTCAGGCGCGCTAAGGCGCGATACCGATCCACAAACCAGGGGGCGGCCGGCGAATGTCGGCCGCCCCTCCGCATGTCTGAAACGGGGCTAGGGCGATGACGGCAAAGATAACGGCGGCGGCCTTGGGCGTCGGCTTGATGCTCGCGGGTTGCGCTTCGGCGCCTTGGCGTCCCACGCGCGCCGCGATCGAGGTCGCGCCGCCCCAATGCGCCGATTTTCAGGTCTCGATCTATTTTGAACGCGACGCGACGCGCGTGACGCGCGAGGCGCGCTCGGTGCTGGCCAGCGCAGCGACCCTGGCCAAGGGCTGCCGGGTGGACCAGGCCCGCGTGATCGGTCTGGCCGATGCGGTCGGAGCCGCCGGCGCCAATCTCGACCTGTCCCGTCGCCGGGCCGTATCGGTCGCCCAGGCCCTCAAGAAAGCGGGCTTCAGCCAGGTCGCGTTCGACCTGGCCGCCGCGGGCGAGTCCGGCGCGACAAGCCTGTCGGGCGACGCCGCGCCCTTGCGCCGCAGGGCCGACATTCTCTTCAAGATGAGCAAGCAGCCCTGAGGTCGAGCCCCAAAGGGCCACAAGCCAAAGGCCTGTCGCCAAGGGCGCCGAGATCAAAAAAAAGGGCGGGGGTGCGGAGGCGGCAGGCCGGCTTGCGCCGGCCTCAAGTCGGGGGGGCGTCGCCGCCTCCGCAACTATAAAACGCCGTCGCCTCTTACGGGTTCCCGCGTCGCGCGATTTTTTTGATCACGGCCGCAAAGGGCGGGACGCGGAACGTCGAGGGTCCGCGCACGTTGTTTTCCTGACGGTCGAGCGGGCCGTTATCGACAGGAGGGCGCGTCATGATCCGAAGCTATCAAGCCGAACATGGCGGCACGGTTTTTTACGCCACGCCCAGCCGTCGCCAGAGAGCGGCCAGGACCCGCCTCCTGGCGTTGATGGTGATCGCGGCCGTCGCTGGCTCGGCCAGCGTCGTTCAGGCCTTCACCGCCCGGCCCTTGCCGATCGAGATGATCTCGCCCGCTCAGAGTTTCCATTGAAGGAGAGCGACATGCCAGCCGACATCCATCATCAAGCCCCGCGACTCAACGCCACCCGCGTCCGTCAGGGCCGCTGGGGTCAGCACATCTTCGCGATCCTGGTGATCTCGACCGTTCTGGCCGCCCTGGCCCGGTTCGGGGCCTGGGCCTTCCGCTCGGGCGATCTGGCGTCGGTCGAGCACAATAACGGCGTCAAGACGCCCGCCGAAGCCAGCCGCTACAACACCGATCAGGTCCCCGCGCGCCAGACCCAGACGCCAGCCGGCTAGGGGCGGCTAGGGCGGCCCGATCGCCGCGCCCGCGGCGAGCTGCTCCGCAAACGAAAACGGCCGCCCCGAGGGGCGGCCGTCGACGTTCAGGGATGTCGCCCTGGGATCACGCGGCCTTGCGCGTCTTGCGAGGATGGAAGAACAGCGCCTGGCCGATCGCCGCCTTCACCGTTTCCGGCTGGAAAGGCTTGGTGATCAGGAAGGTCGGCTCGGGCCGTTCGCCGGTCAGCAAGCGTTCGGGGAAGGCGGTGATGAAGATCACCGGCACGTCGAGGCGCGCCAGGATATCCTTGACCGCGTCGATGCCGGAGGAACCGTCCGCGAGCTGGATGTCGGCCAGCACCAAGCCGGGGGTCTTGCGATTGACCGCCTCGAGAGCCTCGCCGCGGGTCGCGGCGATGTCGGTGACGTCATGGCCCAACTCGCGGACCAGGGCCTCGATATCGGCGGCGATCACCGGCTCATCCTCGATGATCAGGACGTCCGTGGCCAATTCCGCGTCGATCTCGGTCTGGGCCTCGGCGATCAGGCGTTCGACGTCGCCGAATTCGCAGACCAGAATCTGGGCGGCCTCGGTCGGGGTGAAGCCTTCCAGGGCGGTCAGCAGGAACGCCTGGCGCGATCGCGGCGCGATCCGCATCAGGCGCTGGGTGGCGTCATCGACGGCCGACCCGCCGTCTGACTCGCGGCGGGCCTCGAGTTGAGCGCCGGTCGACAGCCAGATGGCGTGGAAAACCCGATACAGCGCGACGCGCGGCGACAGGTCGGCGTCGAGCGAGCGCTCGCCGGCCGCCAGGGCTTCCAGCGCCACCCGCACATAGTGATCACCCGTGGTCTGGTCCCCGGTGAGGGCGCGGGCATAGCGACGGACGTAAGGCAGATGTGGCGCCAGCCGAGCAAGTAGACTCATGACCCCTCCCGATGCGGTGTCTTCATGAAAAACGCGATTAAAAGCCCAAGCTGGGCTATTCAATCACCGACTTAACGCCGCCTCGTCGATGCGGTTCCGCTGATTGCGAATTTTTGCCATTCTATGCCCAAGCTTCGGGAACCGGATACGGAAAACCGCGTTGTCATCTCGCAGAGAAACATTCGGCCACAGGGGGCGGACGCCGCGTTCTATCGGCGTCGAGGACATGATCGAACACGTACCCATGGAAGATCACCGCAAGGGCGCCCCGGCGCTGGACGAAGCGCGTCTGCGCCAACAAGCGATCGGCGTGAAGCTGCGCCAGATGTTCGACGAGGTCGTCAACGAGACGGTTCCGGACGAGTTCCTTGAAATCCTCCGCAAGGCCGACAAGGCCGGGGGCAAGGACTGAACATGACCGACACTCAGGTCGGCCGGTCGCCGTTCGATCCGGCCCGCGACACGACGTTCAAGCGGGAACTGGTCACGCTGATTCCTCATCTGCGCGCCTTCGCCCGCACGCTGACGGGCGACGCCACCGCCGCCGATGACCTGGCGCAGGACGCCATGATGAAGGCCTGGGACGCCCGGGCCAGCTTTCAGCTCGGCACCAACATGAAGGCCTGGACCTTCATGATCCTGCGCAATCAATTCTATTCCGAGAAGCGCCGCTCGTGGCGCCAGAGCCAGCTGGACCAGGACGCCGCCGAGCGGACCCTGGTCGCGGTCGATGATCCGGAGGCTCCCGTGGCCCTGGACGAGCTTCGCCTGGGCCTGGGCATGTTGCCGGCCGAACAACGCGAAGCCCTGATCCTCGTCGGGGCCGGCGGCTTCGCCTATGAAGAAGCCGCGGCCATCTGCGGCTGCGCCGTGGGCACCGTGAAAAGCCGCGTCAGTCGCGCGCGACGCGCGCTGCAGGCCATCCTCGAGGCGGGCGCCTATGATCGCGACGGCCGTTCGGCGAGCGACGCGATGGGTTCGATCCTGGCCGACGCGGAGCGGTTGAGCTCTCAGCGGTGAAAGCGTTCAAGGGGCGGGGCGCGGGGGCCGTAACCTCGATTCGCGTCCGGCTGGCCGCCGCGCTTTTTGTCGCGCTTCTGCCGGTGTTGGTTCTGGGCGGCCTGCAGTCGGTCTTCGCGTTTCGCGCGGAAGCAGAACTGCGTCAGCAGGCCCTCGAACGCGCCGCGTCGCGAAGCGCGGCGATCGCCCGCACCCGGATCGAGTCGGCCGGCGTCTTGCTGCAGACCTTGGGTCCCGGTTCAGTGGGTCTGGAGTGCGCCCAAAGGCTGGCGGATATTCGAGCCCGCCTTCCGGGCTACGCCAATCTGATCCGGTTCGACGCGCGCGGTCGCGTGGCCTGCGCGGCGGGGACCACGCCGTCCGATCCCGGGCGGGCGACGCGACCCTGGTTTCGCGCCCTGGCCGCCGGCGCCCCCCTGGTGGTGGCCAGCGCGCCCGGCGCGGTCTATGCGACCGAACCGGCCGTCCTGGCCGCTGTGCGTCCCGACGATGTCGACGGCCGGTTTGACGGGGCCATGGTCGCGGTGTTGACCCTGCGCAGCCTGCGCCTGGAGACCACCAGTCGCTTCATGCCCGACGGCGCCGAGATCGCCCTGGCCGATTCACGCGGCGACGTCTTCGCGGCCACCGAGGCCAGCGCCTTCGGCGCGCTGCCCTTAGGCTGGCGCGCCAAGGCCGCCGAGCGCGGCGCGGTGCTGTGGTCGGGCAAGGACCGCCAGGGGCGCGAACGGGCCTTTTCGGCCGCTCCACTGATCGAAGGCGGCGTGTTCGTCCTGCTGTCGGCCCCGTCGCCCGGCCTGCTGTCCTGGGCCTGGATCAATCCGATCTCCCGCCTGGTCCTGCCGCTGCTGGCCTTCTTCCTGGCCCTGGGCGCGGTGCTCTACGCCACCGAGCGGGCGGTGATCCGCTGGATCATCTATCTGCAGCGGGTGGCGGCGATCTACGCCCGCGGCCGGTTCACCGTGCGGCCGCTGCAAGCCGAGCGCGCGCCGCCGGAAATCCGCGAACTGGCCGCCACGCTCGATGACATGGCCGGCGCGATCGTGGCTCGCGATGCGTCGCTGATGGACTCCCTGGCGGAGAAGGACGCGCTGATGCGCGAGATCCATCATCGGGTGAAGAACAATCTGCAGATCATCACCTCGTTGCTGAACATGCAGCAGCGCGCCCTGACCGACCCGGCGGCCAAGGCGGCGATGAACGACACCCGCCAGCGCATCACCGCCCTGGCCCAGATCTATCGCGCCCTTTACCAGGGGCCAGACCTCAAGCGCGTCGACCTGCGCCCCTTCCTGGAGGAGCTCACGGCGCTGCTTCTGGCCGGCGACGCCTCGCCGGGCGGCGCGGTGCGCACCGAGGTCCATGCCGATCCGCTGGTCATCGATCCCGATCGTCTCGCGCCGATCGCCCTGTTCGCGGTGGAGGCGATCACCAACGCCCAGAAACATGCGTTCGGCGAGCGGGGCGGGCTGTTGTCGGTGAGTTTCGCCGTGCACGGCGGCGAGGCCGAGCTCTCGATCGGCGACAACGGCCCCGGCGCGGTCGAGGGCCGGACCCTGGGGGTGGGGCGGACCTTGATGAACGCCTTCGCCCGCCAGTTGCGCGGCAAGGTGACCTTCGAGACCAGCCCAAGCGGCGGCCTGCTGGTGCGGCTGATTTTTCCAACGCCCCAGGCGCCCGACGCTGGAACCTAGCTTGGCCGGGAGCGTTCCCTCAGCGAACAGCTCTATCGGGCCAGTCGGCCCTAACCCCCGGAGACCATCATGCGCAAATTGATCCTTCTGGCCGCGATCGCCGCCAGCCTGTCCGTCGCCGCCTGCAACACCGTCGAAGGCGCTGGCAAGGACGTCTCCTCGGCCGGCAAGGCCGTTTCGGATACGGCCAAGGAAGTCAAGAACTAGTCTGACGTTCAGGTCAGGTTCGACGCCCGCCGGTTTCGATCGGCGGGCGTCGTCATGTCTGGAGTCCCGCAGGCCTTAAGCCGCGGCTTCCCGCGCGGCGGGGCCGCGGACGAAGACGCCGGGCGGATCGCCGGCCTGGAGCAGGGTGGCGGCGGCGCCGGTCAGCTGGTCGTCGGGGCCCAGGACCAGCACCCCGTCCTCGGCCAGACGCGCGACCAGGGACTCGATGATCCGGCCGTGCAGCGACGGCTCCAGACCATCCAGCACATGGCGCAGCAGGATGACGTCGAATGTGCCCAGGGAAGACAGATCGCTGAGCAGATTGATCCGCTTCCAGCGCACCGATTGCCGGATGCGCGGCGAGATTTCCCAGGTGTCGTCCGTGTTGTTGAAATGCTTGACCAATTGCTTGATCGGCAGGCCGCGCTGGACTTCAAACTGGGTGTAGAGGCCGCTCTGGGCCTTTTCCAGGCAACGCTCCGACAGATCCGAGCCGAAGAATTCAAACCGCGCGCCGGGTTCGACGTCGCGGCTTTCGCCGGCCGCCATGGCCAGGGAATAGACTTCCTGCCCTGTCGAGCACGCCGCGCTCCAGACCCGGATCGGCTGATCGAGGCGGGCCTTGGACAGGTCCGGCAGCACGGTGTCGCGCAGATGGGCGAAGATGTCCCGGTCGCGGAAGAAGCTGGTGTCGTTGAAGGTCAGGGCCTCGACGATCGCCCAGATCAGGCGTTCCTCGCGCTTGGCGCGCAGGGTGGCGATCAGGGCCTCGATCGAATCGAACCCTTCGCGGCGGGCCAGGGGCGCCAGACGGCTTTCGACGACATAGGTCTTGTCGACGTCGATCTTCAGACCGGCGCGCGCGCGGCCCAAGGCGGCCAGAAGGTCCATGTCCTCGGGTGTCACAGCAGGCCCGCCTCGGCGAACTTCGCCGCGATGATCTCGCCGTCAAACGGCTTCATGATATATTCGTCGGCGCCGGCCTCGAGGGCCGCGCGGATGTGATCGACATTGTTCTCGACGGTGCAGAACACCACGGTCGGCGCGTCGCCGCCGGGTTCGGTGCGCAATTGGCGCAGGAACTCGATGCCGTTCATCACCGGCATGTTCCAGTCCAAGAGCACGGCGTCGGGCATGGCGGCGCGACACCACGCGAGGGCCTCCATGCCATCGGCGGCCTCGGCGATCTCGAAACCGATGTCCTCGAGGACCCGGCGGGCGACCTTGCGGATCACCCGGCTGTCGTCGACCACGAGACAGGTCTTCACGGTGCGCTCCAATCCAAGGGGCTCATCGTCGGGCGCCGAGGTTAAGGAGCGGTGAGTTTAGAGCGTGCGCCGGGTGATTTCCCCTCAAAGGGACTCAGGCCGGAACCCAGGCGGCCAGGCTGATGCGGTCCTCGGCGGTCTCGACGGCCAGCTGACCGCCGGCCGCCCGCACCACGGCGTGAAGATAGGCCGCCTGAACCCAGGGTCCGCCCAGGCCCTCGACCAGGGCCTCGCCCCGCAGACCGGCCATCACCTCGGGCCGCAGACGGGCGCGGGCCCCGATCGAGTCCGAGGTGATCAGGAACCGGTCGCCGGCCGCGACGCCCTTCAGGGTGGCGACGCCGCCGGCCGGCAGGGCGCTGGCGGCCAGCTGGGCGATATTGAGAATGGCGCGGGCCGACGACTTGTTCATCGTCCGCGGCTCGATGGCCCAGACCATTTCGGGGCGCACATGGGCGAACACGCCCTGGGCCAGTTTTTCCAGCTCGCGGGAGTCGAAATCCTCGGCCGAGGCCGAGGCGCCGAAGGCCACGCGACAGAACTGCAGCAGATCGGCCAGCTTGCGAGCCGACGAGGCGATCAGGCTCATGGCGTCCTCGCGCATGTCCTGGGCGCTGGGGTCGTCCAGCAGGTCGAGGCCCGAGACGATGGCGCTGGCCGGACTGATGAAGTCATGGCACAGCCGCGCCGCCAGCATCGCGGCGAAGTCGGGGCCCCTGACGTCGGCGACGGCGACGGTCAGGGCGGGCTCGGGGGCGGGCGTATCGGTCATGGGTGCGGACTCTGGCGTGATTTGAAGCTTTGGCAAACTGAAGAGGCGGCCTATCAGGAGCGCGTTATGGATCCGTTTCTCGAACCGGGCGTCCTCGTGCGCCATCCTGATCAGCCCGACTGGGGCCTGGGGCAGGTGCAATCCGTGATCGGCCATCGCGTCACCGTCAATTTCGAAGACGCCGGCAAGCAGACGATCGACGCCCAGCGCGTGACCCTGGTCTTTGTCGGCGATGACCCGCGCGGGTCGTGAGAGGATCAAGATGAGCGTTTCCGACCATCCCCACGCCGGCCTCCCCCTGGCCGATTGGGGCCGCGCCCTGGCCGAGATCTGTGAAGAGGCTTCGCGGATCATCCTGCCGTTCTGGAAGACCGAGCTGGACGTGGTCCAGAAAGCCGATTCCAGCCCGGTGACCGAGGCCGACAAGGCCGGCGAACGCCTGATCCTGCAAAGGCTGGCCGAAGTCTTTCCGGGCGTGCCGACGGTGTCGGAAGAAGACGCCAGCGAGTTCGGCGCGCCCGAGGACATCGGTCCGCGCTTCTTCCTGGTCGATCCGGTCGATGGCACCAAGGCCTTCGTGCGCGGCGATCCCAACTTCACGGTCAATATCGGCCTGATCGAGAACGGCGTCCCGGTGGCTGGCGCGATCGTGGCTCCGGCCACGGGCGAGGCGTGGTTCACCACCTCGGGCGGCGTGCTCAAGCGGGTGTCGCCGGGGGCTCCCGAGACGGCGGTGACGGTTCGCGCCTGGCCCCGGGGCCAGGCGGTCGCGCTGATCAGCCACACCATGAGCGAGGAACGGGCGACCCAGCTGGCGGCCGAATACGGCTTTGACCTGCGCGCGCCGATGGATAGCTCGATCAAGATGTGCCGCATCGCCGAGGGCTCGGCCGATATCTATCCGCGTCACGGCCCGACCATGGAATGGGACACCGCCGCCGGCCACGCGATCCTGATCGCGGCGGGCGGAACCTTCACCGCGCCGGATGGGTCGCCGTTCGTCTACGGCAAGGCCGATCAGGGCTTCCGCAACGGCTGGTTCGTGGCGCGGGGCGGCTAGGGACTCGCCCCCTCCGCGCTGCGCGCTCCTCCCCCGGAGGGGGAAGATGAGGTCATCCGCCCCCGGGTCGCGCGAAGCGCGCGCCCGAGGACAGGCTCCGCGGTCAGGTGGGGGTGAGCGCTTCCGTTTCACTCGCCTCCCCTGGGGTCGTCAGGATCGTCCCCGCCGACGCGGCGACGATCGCGGCGATGGCCAGCCACTGCAGCGGCGCCAGGCGCTCGCCCAGCAAGGCCAGCCCGACCAGCGCGCCGGCGGCGGGTTCGGCGCTGAGCAGCACGCCGAAGCTGCGCTTGGGGATGCCCTTCAAGGCGATCATCTCCAGCGAATAGGGAATGGCGCTGGACAGCACGGCCACCCCCAGACCCAAGACCAACAGCCTGGGGTGAAAGAGGGCCGCGCCGGCCGAGGCTATACCGATCGGGACCACGATCAGGGCGGCGGTGGTCATGCCCAGGGCCACGGTGCGGCCGGCGTGCAGATGGCCGGTGCGCTTGCCCAGGATGATATAGAGCGCCCACAGCACCGCCGCCGCGGCGGCGAAACCGACCCCCACGGGATCCAGCGATCCGGCGCCGGGTTTCAGCGGCAGCAGCAGGCTCAGGCCCAGCGCCGCCAGGGCGATCCACACGAAGTGGATCAGCTTGCGCGAATGCAGCAGAGCCAGGGTCAGGGGCCCGGTGAACTCGATGGCGATGGTCAGGCCCAGGGGGATGGTGCGCAAGGCCATGTAGAAGCTGAGGTTCATCAACCCCATCACCGCCCCGTACTGCGCCACGGCCCTCAGGTCGGCGCGGGTCAGCGGCGTGCGCCAGGGCCGCCAGACGATCAGCAGCAGCAGGGCCGAGAAGCCCACGCGATAGGCGCTGGTCCCCGGGGCGCCGACGATCGGGAACAGGCTTTTGGCGAACGACGCCCCCATGCACAGCGTCAGGATCGCCCCCAGCAGGGCGGCGTAGGGGGTCAGGGCTTTGAGGGTCGCGCTGGACGGCATGGGCCGTTCTTAGGGGAGAGGCGGCGACGGTTCCAGCCCCAGGACCTTGCCCCCTCCGCGCTGCGCGCTCCGCCCCCTCCGGGGGCGGACGACCGCGCAGCGGTCCGGTGGGGGCAAGTTAACTAGGCGCTACTTCTTCATCCAGCCGCCGTCGAGCGGCTTCCAGTACTGGCCGGGGGCCAGGCGGCTGTAGAGCTGCTTGGCGGTGGCCTGGCCGGCCGCTTCGGGGGTGACGCCGGTCTTGACGGCGATGTCCTTGTAGGCGGCGGCGCGGCCGGTGTTGATCTCGGTCACGGCCTCACGCAGGGCGGCGTCGCCGCCGGCCACGATCCCCAGATAGCCGTCGGCCTGTTCGCCCACGACTCCCTGGACCTTGGCGGCGTCGACCGTGGCCTTGGCGGCGGCCGATTGAGCCAGGGCCGAGCCGGCGCCGGCGGCGGCGAGCGAGAGGCCCATGGCGAGAACCGTCAGTGTCTTGCGCATCATGTCGGTTCCTTTCCTTAGAAGAGGTTGGGGTTTTGCTGGATCAGCGTCTGGACTTCCTTGTCCAGCCGCACCCGGACGTCGGCGTCCAGCTTGGCGTAGATGTTGATCGGATCGACCTTGACGCGAATCGTCGGCGTGCAGGCGCCGAGGGCTCCCGCCGCGATCAGGGTCAAAAACAGGGCGCGAGGTCTCATGCGTCTCTCCAGTTCGGATAAATCTTGGCCGGTCATGGCTGAACCGGGTCTGAACGCGCCGCCTCCGCCTCGGAGGGGTCCTCGCCCTTATAGGCCCGCCGCCAGGCTTGCAGAAGCTCGTCGAAGTTCAGCGAGGTGTCGAGGGTCAAATCGACCGGCGTCTTGGCCGGCAGGGCGATGCGCTTGTTGAACGCGCGGCCGCGCAAAAGGTCCATCAGGCCCACCTTGGCCGTTTCGGCGACCGTGGGATCGTGCTCGCCCTTGATGTGGAACAGGATGGCCAACCGGCCCTGGTCGGTGCTGTTGACCCCGGCCTCCAGGGTGTCGAACGCCAGGTTCTCCATGGCCTGATAGGCGAAGTCCTGGATGGCGTTGACCGGCGGGGCCGGCGCGCCGGGCGCCGCCGCCTCGCCGGCCTGGACGTTGCTCAGGGCCGCGCGGGCGATGGACAGGCGGCCGGGCTGGATGGCGCCGATATGGCCGTCCAGGAACCGGAAGCCCTTGGGGCCGTATTCGAACGGCAGCCGGCCGTCGACCACGGCGTTCAGTTGGACCTTCTCGACCAGGGACGAGGCGGCGATCAGCTCGCCCAGATCCAGGTGCTCGACGACGATGACGCCCCGGATCGGCTTTTGCGGGTCCAGCGACACGTCGATCGGCTCGATCGACACCCGACCCTTGGCGGCCTCGAAGGCGGCCGACGAAACATGCAGCGCCTGGGCCCCGAGACTGAAGGCGGCGGCGAAGGCTTCCAGCGGCACGATCGAATCGATGCGGACGATCTTCAGGGTCTGGGCGGGGGCGCTGACCAGCGGGGTCAGGCTGGTGAAGTCGACGGTTCCGTCCAGGGTGGCCACGAAGCCGACCGGGCTGGTGAAGTCCAGGCCATGGACGGCCAGTCGGCCTCGGCTGGTCATGCCGTCGGCGTCCCAGGCGAACAGGCCGGTGAAGCTGGCGGGACCCGAGGCCTGGGTGGCCCAGGCCGCCATCGGCGACAGGTCGCCCGGCTGCAGCCCGCCCTTGGCGAAGGCCAGTTTCGAGGCGTCGATCTCGGCCCGGCCCCGGGCCCGGGCGACGTCGTGGCGCAGGACGATGTGGCCCAGAGGCTGGCCGACCGGCGTGGCGGCGTCGATCGTTCCCGTCCAGAGTCCGCCGGACAGCGCCAGACGGCCGTCGGCCCGGATCGGGTTGAAGCGGCGGGTCGCGGCGGCGTCGCGCAGCACCCCTTGGTCCAGGCGGACCTCGGCCCGTAGCGGCGCGCCCCGGCCCTCGGCGGTCAGGCTTCCCGCGCCGTCGGCGACCTGCGCCTGGGCCTCGTCGAGCGATACGGTCAGGTCGCGGAACCGGGCCGAGGCGGTCCAGGCGCCGTCATGGATCGCCAGCAACGGGCCGCCGGCCGGGCACAGGGTCAGTTTGGGGGCCGACAGCGGGGTCTCGCCCACCAGGACGCGGGTGGCCGACAGCGGCCGGCAGCCGCTGAGGGTGAAGTTGAAGCGTGCGCCGGCCAACTGGGCCTGGCCCTCGATCTGCCCCGCCAGACCTTCCAGCGGCGCGATGTCGATATGGTCTCCGGCGATCGCCAGGCGGGCGGTCAGGGTTCCGTCGACGCTCCGCCAATCGGGCGTCGCGAGCCGCAGATTGGGCAGGCCGCCGCCGCCCAGGGTCGCCGCCAGGCCGCCGCGCGCCAGGCCGCCGGCGAGGTCGAGCAGCGGTCCGCCCGACGCGGTGATCGCCGCCTGGACGCCGTTGGCGGCGCTCAGGGTGATCGGGCGGGGCAGGGTCAGCAGGGTGCGACCGTCGCGCAGGGTCAGGGCGAAGGCCGGGGCGCTCAGGGCGAAGGTCCGCAGGGCCTGGGCGGCGGCGCGGGCGTCGGCGGGATCGGGCAGCAGACCGGCCAGCCGCTCGGCGTCGGGGCCCGACACGCCGCTGTCGGCGCCGGCCGAGCCGCTGAGCGTCAGGCCGGGCCGCGACAGCGGGCCGTCGAGGCGACCCTTGGCCTGGGCCGCCAGGCGGGTCAGGGCCAGGCCGCCGCCGGCCAGCCGCCCGGCGCCCAGCCGCACCGACAGCGGGCCGCTGGCGGCCGCGCCGGCGTCGTCGAGCGACAGGGTCAGGCCGGCGGTGTCGATCCGCGCCGAGACCTGGCGCAGGGCCGCGCCGCCGGTCAGGGCCTGTCCGGCCTCGGCCGAGACCTGGCCGCCGGCCAGGATCACGGTCCGGGCGCCCTGGCGGGCGGCCGCGACCTGGGGCAGGTCCAGATCCACGGCGACCTCGCGGGCCTTCAGGCTCGGTCCGTCCACCTGATCGCCGCGGGCGTGGCCGGTCGCCCGACCGGCGAAACGGCCGTTGGCCAGGATTCCGTCCAGTCGGCCCAGCAGGGCCAGGCTGACCGCCGCGCCGTCGGCCTGGGTCGCGCCCAGCCGCGCCGCGCCGGCCTCGACGACGGCCCGGACGTCGGCGGGGCCGTCGGCCGACAGCCGGGCCAGATCGGGATAGGCGATATCGGCGTCGATCTGGCCCTGGGCGTCGTCCAGCTCGACGCTTTGCGCGACCAGGGTGTCGAGATCGAAACGGGCCCGCAGGGTCAGACGGTCGCCGCGCTTGCGCACGGTCAGCAGCGCGCCTCGCGCCTCGACGACCAGGTCCTGAACCGCATAGCGCATCGCGCCCAGCCGGCCGTCGAAGCGCAGCAGCTCGCCGTTGTCCAGGCTGGCGTCGCCGGTGATGCGGGCCAGGCCGCCGGGGGTGCGCAGGTCCAGCCGGGCGTTCTCGACCAGGATGGCCGGGCCGCCGCCGCGCGGATCGCGCGGGCCCTTGGTCAGATCGTCGATCAGCCCCTGCAGGGGTCCGAAGTTCAGGCCCTTGTCGGTCAGGCTGGCCTTCAGCCGGGGCCGGACCAGCCGCACGGCGCGGGTGTTTAGAGCGAACGGGCCGCCCAACCACGGCGCCTGCAGGTCATAGGCCACCTCGATACGGTCGGCGGCGAAGGTCGGATCGCCCTTGGGCCCCACCCGGATCGCGCCGGAAAAGCCGCTGGCGTCCAGCTCGTCGACCATGACCACGGCGTCGACGCCGTGGTCGCTCAGCCAGCCCTGGGCCAGCTCGCGGCTGATTTCACGGCGTCCGGCATAGGCCAGCAAGCCCAGGGCGATGACGCCCAGCATCGACAGCGAGGCCGCCTCCAGTCCCGCGGCGATCAGCCGATCGCGACGCCGCGCCGGGCGTCGCGCGCCGGAAGGGCGGTCACGCGGCTCTGAAACGGGGTCGGGCGTCGGTTCGGCCATCGGGTCCTAAGTCTGGTTCCAAGCCCCCCGGCTTTTGCAAAGTCTAGTGCGGCTGGCCTTGTCGGCGAAAGCCCAGAACGTCCTGCATGTCATACAGACCCGGCGGCCGGCCCTGGAGCCAGACGGCGGCGGCGATCGCGCCGCGCGCGAACAACCCGCGGTCGCGGGCCGAATGCGACAGGGTCAGGATCTCCTCCTCGCCGGCGAAGATCACGCTGTGCTCGCCGATCACCCCGCCGCCGCGCATCACCGAAAAGCCGATCGCGCCTTCGCGCCGGGGTCCCGTGACGCCGTCGCGGGCCCGGTCCTCGACCTCGCCCAGGCTCACGCCGCGCCCCTCGGCGGCGGCCTGGCCCAGCATCAGGGCGGTGCCCGACGGCGCGTCGATCTTGCGCTTGTGGTGGCCCTCGAAGATCTCGATGTCCCAGTCGCGGGCCGGCAGGGCGGCGGCGGCCTGCTTGACCAGGCCCAGCAGCATGTTGACGCCCAGCGCATAGTTGCCGGAGCGGACGATGGCGATCCGCGTCGCCGCCGCGTCGATGCGGGCCAGCTGTTCGGGCGAAAAGCCGGTCGAGCCGATGATCATCGCCGGCCCGCCGTTGGCGGCGCAGGCCTCGGCCAGCAGCACCGACGCCTCGGGCAGGGTGAAGTCGATGACCACGTCGGCGGCGGCCAGGGCCGCGTCGCGCGCCACGAGGCCCTCGCCCGCCGCGTCCGGCCGATCGAAGCGGGCGACCACGACGGCGGCGTCCTGCTGCGCCAAGGTCTTGGCCACGGCCTGGCCCATGCGGCCCAGAGCCCCGGCGATGGCGATCCTCACGGTGGTGGTCATGGCGATCTCCGGCCCGGCGACACGCCGCCTAGTCGCCCATTCCCCGCCGCCCGGTCAATGGAAGATCGTCCCGCCGTCTGCGCGCCAAGCTTACGCAACGCCAAGCCCAACAAGCGTTTGCTCGACGTTTATCGCCTGTCGCATGTTGTGGGCGCCGATCGCCGCCGTTACGGTGCCCCCCATATAAGGGCGCGTCGCATTGTCCGGCTCGTCCCATCAACTGGCACGCAGGATGGAAGCCCCGGGTATGAGCGACACCGAGAAGAAGACCTTCACCGACGAAGAAGCGCTGAACTTCCACCGCTATCCGACCCCGGGCAAGATCGCCATCGTCGCCGG
>JAHINZ010000192.1 GCA_018895795.1 Alphaproteobacteria bacterium | reverse complement strand
TCGAGGCTGGTTTGCTTGTCCGCGATGAACAAGGCGCCCGACTTCTGGATCGAAATGAACACCGGCTCCTTCGGCTTGGGCGCGTCCGGCGGCGGGATCGTCGCGGGCGGAAGGTCGACCTTGATCGCCACTGTGGCCATCGGCACAGCGACCATGAAGATGATCAGCAGAACCAGCAGGATGTCCACGAAGGGTGTGACGTTGATTTCGGAGTTCTGGCCGAGTGAGTAGCGACCACCGCCACCGCCAGAGAGTTTAGCCGCCATAGCCTGACTGTCTCCCAAGGGCCGCGTCAGTCGCGGTCCCGCAATTGTTAGGTCGCCACGTCTGGCTCAGACGGGCCAGGAAGTAAAGCCCGACGACGCGGCGCCATGGCAAGCCCCTTTTCGAGTCTTTCTGTCAGAACGTCGTTCGCGCGGCTCAGGGCGCCGGCGCCCCGCGGCTAGGCGCCGGGGCCCTGTCGGGGTATGGCGCGGGCATGATTTTCTCGTTCGACGCCTTTGTCACCGCCGCCCTGTTCGACAGCGCCGGCCGCGCCGCCTTCGCCCTGGGCGACGGCACGGTGCGGCTCGAGACCGACGGCGGCTATGTCACGGTGGAAGCCCATGGCGGGCCGATGGGCGGCGCCGTACTGAGCGCGGTCGTGCATCCGTCCGGTCATGGCCTGGTCACCGGCGGCGATGACGGCCGCGTGGTCTGGAGCCGGATCGACAACGGCGAAGTGCTGGCCACGGTCCTGGCCGAGGTGAAGGGCAAATGGATCGAGCATGTCGCCGCCAGCCCCACCTCGGGCCTGATCGCCTTCACCGCCGGCCGAGAGGCCCATGTTCGCGACACCGCCGATTCGGCCTTCTCGCGGATTTTCCTGCACGACAAGACCGTGTCGGGCCTGGCCTTCGATCCCAAGGGGCGGCGGTTGGCCACGGCGGCCTATGGCGGCGCGCAGCTGTGGTGGGCCAGGATCGCCGAACAGAAGCCGCAGATCCTGAAATGGGCCGGCAGCCATATCGCCGTGGCCTTCAGCCCCGACGGCAAGTTCCTGGTCTCGTCGATGCAGGAAAACCAGCTGCACGGCTGGCGGTTGTCGGACGGCAAGGACATGCGGATGGGCGGCTATCCGGCCAAGATCAAGAGCGTGGCCTTCTTCGACAAGGGCAATCTGCTGGTCACGGCCGGCGCCAATGGCGCGGTGGTCTGGCCGTTCGCCGGGGCCAGCGGCCCGATGGGCAAGGAAGCGGCCGAGATCGGCTTTTCCCGCGATTCGATGGTGGTGCGGGTGGCGGGCGTTGAGACCCTGCCGGTCGCCCTGGCCGGTCAGGACGACGGTAAGATCTGGGCGGCCCACATGCGCACCGGCCGCATCGAGACCCTGAAGGCCGAAAAGGGCGCGGCGATCAGCGCCCTGTCGGTCTCGCCCGACGGCCAGAGCCTGGCCTGGGGCGACGAAGACGGCGAGGCCGGGGTGATCGCGATCCCGGATCTGAGCGGACCGCGCACGATTTGATCTTCAGCTGATCCCTAGCCCCCTCCGCGCCTTCGGCGCTCTTTCCCCCTCCGGGAGAGGAGGATGCGCGGCAACCGGAGGGGGCGAGTGGTCCTCAGAACCCCTGCATCTCCCCCCAAGCCTCGAACGGCTCGCGGCGCGAGCGCCAGGCGTTCACCGGCGCGGTCTCGTCGCGATAGCCCAGGGCCATGCCGGAAAACAGCATGTGCCCCTCGGGCAGGCCGACATGGTCGGCGACGACCTGGTGATAGTGGGCCCAGAACTCCTGGGCGCAGGTGTCCAGACCCCATTCGACGGCCAGCAGCATGAAGGTCTGCATGAACATGCCCAGGTCCGACCATTGCGGCGGTCCGCAGCGGCGATCGATCGAGAAGAACAGCATCACCGGCGCCCCGAACCCGTCGCCGTTGCGGGCGAACTGCATCAGGCGGGCCGGCTTGTCCTCGCGCGGTATGCCCAGGGCGGCGTACAGATCCTCGCCGACCTGGAAGCGGCGCGCGCGCAGCGGGTCCCACAGATTGGGCGGATAGACATCGTATTCGGGCGTGTCGGGGGCGCCGAGCCGCGTGGCCATGGCCGCCTTCAGCGCCGCCAGGGGCTGGCCGGTCAGGGCCTGGACCCGCCAGGGCTGCAGGTTGCCGCCGGAGGGCGCGCGGGCCGCGAGGTCCAGCAGTTCGCGCACCACCGCGCCGTCCACGGGGTCGGGCCGATAGGCGCGCACCGACATGCGGCGGTTGACGGCGTCGAGGACTTCCATACCCAGCTCCCAAGCTTTAGGTCGATCATGCCCGGCGACAGGGACATCCCCAGTCGCTAGCATCCGGCCGCAGCGTCAAGACAAGAGGCGATCCGTGAAGCTGTTGCGCAATATCTTCCTGGCTTTGTTCATCGTGCTGGTCGCCGGGCCGGTGCTGGCTGTGCTGGTGTTCCGCGTCGTGCCGCCGCCGGTCACGCCGCTGATGGTCATCCGCGCCACCCAGGGCAAGGGTCTGGATCATCGCTGGAAGTCGATCAACGCGGTGTCGCCGGCCCTGCCGCGCGCCCTGATCGCCGCCGAGGACGCCAAGTTCTGCGACCATCACGGCTTTGACTTCGACGCCCTGCAGAAGGCCTACGCCAATAACGAAAAGGGCCGCAAGGTTCGCGGCGGGTCCACCATCAGCCAGCAGACCGCCAAGAACATCTTCCTGTGGCCGGGGCGCTCCTATGTCCGCAAGGGGCTGGAGGCCTGGTTCACGGTGCTGATCGAGACCTTCTGGGGCAAGAAGCGGATCATGGAGGTCTATCTGAACTCCATCGAATTCGGCCCGGGCGTCTATGGGGCCGAGGCCGCCGCCCAGCACTATTTCGGCGTCGGGGCCGACAAGCTGACCACCGTCCAGGCCGCGCGCCTGGCCGCCATCCTGCCCAGCCCCCTGAAGTGGAAGGTGGTCAAGCCGGGCAAGTACGTCGCCAAGCGCTCGCGCAAGATCGGCGCGGCCTCGGGGACGGTGCGGCGCGAAGGCCTCGCCGCCTGCGTCGTCTAGCCCCCGCCTCATCCCGCCCGGAGAAAAGCCCATGCCCATCGCCCCCGGTCCCGTGCTGGAGACCCCGCGCCTGATCCTGCGCCCCACCGCCACAGAGGACCTCGACGGCTGGGCCGAGCTGATGGCCGACGCCGAGGCGGCGCGCTTCATCGGGGGCCTGCAGGCCCGGGCCACCGCCTGGCGCGGCATGGCCTCGATGGCCGGCTCATGGGTTCTCAAGGGCTTTGGCATGTTCTCGGTGATCGAGAAGTCCAGCGGCGACTGGCTCGGCCGGATCGGGCCCTGGCAGCCGGAAGACTGGCCGGGCACGGAGGTCGGCTGGGGCCTCAAGCGCGCCGCCTGGGGCCAGGGCTATGCGGTCGAGGCGGCCGTCGCCACGATCGACTGGGCCGTCGACGTCCTGGGCTGGGACGAGGTGATCAACTGTATCGACCCCGAGAACACCCCGTCGCAGAAGGTCGCCGACAGGCTGGGGTCCTCCAATCGCGGCCGCGGCCAATTGCCGGCCCCGTTCCAGGATCACGTCATCGACGTGTGGGGGCAGACCGCCGCCGAGTGGCGGGCCCGGCCGCGCTAGCTAGAACCAGCCCGCGTCGCGCAGGGCCTTGGCGTAGGCGCGGCTGACCGGGGCCTCCAGCCCGCCGCTCAGCGACAGAACGGCCCGGCCGTCCCGGCGTTTGGCGTCTTCCACCGCCGCCTTGGCCACCCACCACGAGCGGTGGGTCTGGGCGCCCTCGATGCCCTCCAGCTCGGCGACGGCGTCGGTCAGCCGCAGCAGGATCAGGTCCTCGCCCTTGGAGGTGTGCAGGCGCAGATAGTGGTCCTGGGCTTCGACCGCGAACAGCTGGGCGCCCCGCAACCGGGGCGGCAGGCGATCCAGAAAGCGGGCGGGCGGCGCGCCGGCCAGGGCGGCATGGGTCTCGGGCGGCTTGCGCTGGATCAGGGTATTGAGCGCCGTCATCGCCGCGGTGACGATGAAGACGGGCGGCAGGAAGTAAGGCAGCGCTTCAGGGCGCGCCGCGCCCCTGAACACCAGCTCGGTGACCAGCCAGACCACCACGGTGAAGGGCAGGGTGATGCCGATACAGACCAGGGCCCCATACAACCACGGCTTCTCGTCGGCGCGACCATCGCGGCCGACGAACAGGCTGACGCCCGTGCCGACCACGGCCCCGGCCACGCACAGTCCGACCCAGTAGATCAGGCGGACCAGCAGCGGCGCCGCATTCATGCCGAAGGCGCCCACCATCGCCAGGAACACGCCGGCGACGGCCGAGACCGCAAAGCCACGCAAGGCTTCCCGACGGGTCAGCGCCATTCGCGCAGCGTGAACGGCGTCGGCCAGCCGTTCACGAAACGAGGGCGGCGACTGACGCAACGACGATTGAGGCACGAGGTGGAGCGCTCCAGGTATCAGGCGTCGACGGACCAGACAGCGTCGTCGCGAATGGAGATGAAGATGGCCGACCAAAATATGTCAATGCGCCGCGCAATGCCGAGGGGCCGTTTGGGCGTTCTGGGCCTGGGTGTGATCACCATGGCGATCCTGGCCGCCAATCCTGGCGTGCTCGCCGCGCCGCTGCGCTATCTGGAGCGCGCCGGCTATCACCCGCACCTGCCCCATCTGGGGCTGCTGGCCGCCGCGCCGCCGGTCATCCAGATGCATGTGGCCGGGGCGATGGTCGCCTTCGTGATCGGCTGCGTGCTGCTGGCCGGGGTCAAGGGCACGGGCCTGCACAAGCGCCTGGGCTGGACCTGGGTGATCGCCATGACCCTGACGGCGCTCAGCTCGCTGTTCATCAAGGTCATCCATCCGGGGCATTTCAGTTTCATCCATCTGCTCAGCGGCTGGACCCTGATCGCCCTGCCGATGGGGATCTTCGCCATCAAGCGCCGCGATGTTCGCCAGCATCGCCGGACCATGACCGGCCTGTTCGTGGGCGACCTGGTCATCGCCGGCCTGTTCACCTTCCTGCCCGGCCGGCTGATGTGGCAGGTGTTTTTCGGGTGAGGGGCGGACGCGGCTTCCGAGCCACTCGCCCCCTCCCGACCGCCTCGCGGTCGTCTTCCCCCTCGGGGGGAAGACGGTCGCGAAGCGACCCGTAGGGGGCAAGTGTCAGCGACCTCGCGCTTTCGCTGCGATGGCGATGGGAAGGGCTGCGGAGCGTCCGGGCCTCGCCCGGAATATGAGTTTT
>JAHINZ010000191.1 GCA_018895795.1 Alphaproteobacteria bacterium | reverse complement strand
ACGGGATCGGCTCTTCGTCAGCCGCCTGCCTTTCCAACCGCTCCCAGGCGATGGTCGAACCGTCCAGCCGCGCGGGTGTGCCGGTTTTCAGCCGCCCCATGTGGAAGTCGAGCCCATACAGGCGATCCGACAGACCGATCGAGGGCGCGTCACCCACCCGCCCGGCGGGGGTGCGGGTCTCGCCGAGATGGATCAGGCCCTTGAGGAAGGTGCCGGTGGTCAGGACAACGCGGGGCGCGCGGTACGAAACGCCAGCCCCGTCGATGACGCCGGCGACCTTGCCGTCCTCGACGATCAGGTCCTCGGCGGCCGCGGCGATGATGTTCAGGTTACACGTGGCGTTCAGCTCGGCCTGCATGGCCTCGCGGTAGAGCCTGCGATCAATCTGGGCCCGAGGCCCGCGAACGGCGGGGCCCTTGGAGCGGTTGAGCATCCGGAACTGAATGCCGGCCTGGTCGGCCATGCGGCCCATGACGCCATCCAGGGCGTCAATCTCGCGGACCAGGTGTCCCTTGCCCAGGCCGCCTATGGCCGGGTTGCAGGACATCTCGCCGATGGTTTCAAGCTTGTGGGTCAGCAGCAGCGTGCGGACGCCCGTGCGCGCGGCCGCGCTGGCCGCCTCGCAGCCGGCGTGGCCGCCGCCGATGACAATAACATCCCAGATACTGGACAAAGGTACGCGCCTCAATGCGAACGCCCCCGGGGTCTGACGGGGGCGCTGGAGTCACATATACGCGCTCCGGGCGAAAAGGTCGACGTGACTCCGGGACGTTCCACGTGAAACACCGGTGCGCGATGCTGTGATCAGCCTGTGGATAAGCTGTCGATGTTTCACGTGGAACGCTATTTACCAATACAGAAGCTTGAGAACACCCGATCCAGTACATCCTCGGCGTCTATGCGGCCGGTGATCTTGGAGAGGGCACGGGCAGCCAGGCGAACATCCTCGGCGGCCAGTTCGACCGCCAGCCCAACATCGGAGAGCGCCCGGTCCAGATAGCCCCTCGCCTCCCCCAGCCGCTCGGCGTGCCTCAGCCGTGTCGCCGCTGGAAACTCCGATCCCGAGAGCGCCGACACCACGTGAGCGGACAACCGGGCCCTCAGGGCGTCCACCGCGTCAGCGGACCGCGCCGTCAGCCGCTCGACGGTCAGGCCCTGTTCCGCAAAGAAGTCTTCGGCTTCGGAGACCGCCTCTCGATCGGCGATATCAAGCTTGTTGATCGCCACCCAGTCGCCAGGGACCAGAAGGTCCTCGCCCTCCCTGCCCGGCTGTTTCACGTGCAAGCCGTCGACGACCCAGATCCGTAGATCCGCCTCGGCGGCCCAGGCGCGGGCCCGACGAACGCCCTCCGCCTCGATCGCATCGCCAGTCACCCGCAGTCCCGCCGTGTCGGCCAGCAAAACCCGATAGCCCGACAGGACCAACGGAACCTCGATGATGTCTCGCGTGGTGCCGGCAATGTCGGTGACGATGGCCGCCTCGCGCTGGACCAGCCCATTGAGCAAGGTGCTCTTGCCGGCGTTCGGCGCGCCGACCAGGGCGATCCTAAAACCGTCGCGGACCCGCCGGCCCCGTGACGCATCGGCCAGGGCCGCGTCAATCTCGGCCTTGAGCACTTCAAGTCCCGGCCGGGCGCGAGCCGCGACTTCCTCGGGCAAGTCCTCGTCGGGAAAGTCCACGGCTGCTTCCAGCATGGCCAGGGCGTGCACGAGGAGGTCGCGCCACCGTTCATAGCGCTGGCTCAACGCCCCGCCGATCTGGCCCAAGGCTTGGCGGCGCTGTCCATCGGTTTCGGCGTCGATCAGATCGGCGACCCCTTCGGCCTGGGCCAGGTCCAACTTGCCGTTCTCGAAGGCGCGGCGGGTAAACTCGCCGGGCTCGGCCAGACGCAGGCCCAGGGCGGTCAGGGCTTCAAGGACAGCCTCGACCACGGCCCGCCCGCCATGCACGTGAAACTCCGCGCAGTCTTCGCCGGTATAGCTGGCCGGACCCTGGAAGAAGAGCACCAGGGCCTCATCGAGCTCGACCCCGTCATGCCGCAGCCGGCGCAGACCGGCCTGACGCGGGGACGGAACCTTACCCGCCAGGGTCGCCACGACGTCACGGGTGGCGGGGCCCGATACGCGCACCACCGCCACCGCCGACCGGCCGGCCGCCGTGGCCGGCGCGAAGATCGTTCGCGTCATCAGTCGCGCTTGCCCGCCGCCGCGCCGGCCGCGGCGGTCATCAGCTTGCGGAACTGGTCCTGAGCGCCGGCCCCGAACGCCATCCAGTTCTTCATCAGTTCCTCGGGCGCCAGCATGGCCATATTGGCGTCCATGCGCGTCTGCATCTCCTTGACCAGGTGGTCGTTGAGGCTGCTGACATCAGGCAGACCCAGAAAGGTCCGGGCCTCGACAGGCGTGCAGTCGATCTCGATCGTCATCTTCATGGCGGTTCCCTCAGGTCAGGGCACGATATTGTTATGGGCCAGGCCCGACGCGTCACGTTAGAGCGCTTTGGTCGAAAATCACATCGACCCCAAGCGACGGAGAGCCCCGATGCCTGAGACCCTCACAATCACCACCCCAGACGGCGCCTTCTCGGCCTATGTGGCGCGACCCCAGGCAACCCCCGCGCCCGCCATCGTCGTGATCCAGGAGATCTTCGGCGTCAACAAGGTGATGCGCGACATCTGTGACGGGCTAGCGGCCCAGGGCTACATCGCCATCTGCCCCGACCTGTTCTGGCGGATCGAACCGGGCATCGACATCACCGACCAGTCCGAGGCGGAATGGAAACGCGCCTTTGAGCTGTTCAATGCGTTCGACGTCGACGCCGGCGTGGGCGATATCGCCGCGACCATCGCCGCCGCCCGCGCCCTGCCCGGCGTGTCCGGCAAGGTCGGCGCGGTCGGCTATTGCCTGGGCGGACTGCTGGCCTTCCTGACCGCCACGCGCACCGACGCCGACGCGTGCGTTTCTTACTACGGCGTCGGGCTGGAAAAGCACGTGGGCGAGGCCGACAAGCTGGCCCGGCCCCTGCTGATGCACATCGGCGAACAGGATCAATTCGTGCCGCCGGAAGCTCGCCAGGTGATCCTTGCCGCGCTGAAGGACCATCCGCAGATCGAGATCCATACCTATGCCGGCCGCGACCACGCCTTCGCCCGCGAGGGCGGCGCGCACTATGACGCCGCCGACGCGGCCAAGGCTAACGGTCGCAGCCTGGCCTTCTTCAAAGCTAACCTGGCCTAGACCATGCTCGCCATCCAGATACAGAAGGCCGGCGGCCCCGAGGCGCTCGAGGCGGTCGACCTGGCCGTCCCCACCCCGGGGCCGGGTCAGATCCTGATCCGCCACCAGGCCGTTGGCCTGAACTTCATCGACACCTACCACCGCTCGGGCCTTTATCCGGTGCCATTGCCGGCTGTGCTCGGACTTGAAGCGGCTGGCGTTGTCGAGGCCTTGGGAGAAGGCGTCACCCGCTTCGAGATCGGCGACCGCGTGGCCTATAATGGCGCGCTCGGCGCCTATAGCGAGGCGGCCGTGGTCGCGGCAGACCGCGCCGTGAAGGTTCCCGACGCCGTCAGTCTGGAGACCGCGGCGGCCGCCCTGCTCAAGGGCATGACGGCCGAGTTCCTGGTCCGCCGATGTTTCCACGTGAAACCCCAGGATGTCGTCCTGGTTCATGCGGCCGCCGGCGGCGTGGGCTCGATTCTGGTTCAGTGGTGCAAGGCCCTGGGGGCGAGCGTGATCGCCACGGTCGGTTCGGAGGCCAAGGCCGTGATCGCCCGGGACTTCGGAGCCGACCACGTGATCCTGTACCGCCAGGACGATGTCGCCGCCCGCGTCGCCGAGATCACCGCCAACCAGGGCGTCGCCGTGGTCTATGACGGGGTTGGCAAGGACACCTTCTCCGCCAGCCTCAAGAGCCTGGCGCGGCGGGGCATGCTGGTCACCTTCGGCAACGCCTCGGGACCCGCCCCGCCCTTCTCGCCACTGGAGCTGGTCGGCAAGTCGCTGTTCCTGACCCGGCCCAAGCTGTTCGACTATATCGTCACCACCCAGGAACTGGACGACAGCGCCGCGGCCCTGTTCGCGGTTCTGGCCTCCGGCGCGGTCCGGATCGACATCGGCCAGACCTTCCCGCTGGCGGAGGCCCGCGCCGCCCACGAGGCGCTCGAAGCCCGCCGTACGACCGGCGCCACCGTCCTCCTGCCGTAGGACTTTTACCGGTCCGACCAAGAAAAAAGCGCCGGGGTATGCCCCCGGCGCTTTTGCATTTCAGCCCTACCCGTCGCCGATCAGGTGTTCATCGACTGGAAGAAATCGCCGTTGGTCTTGGACTGGCGCATCTTCTCCAGCAGGAACTCGATCGCGTCCGACGCGCCCATCGGATTGAGGATCCGGCGCAGGACATAGGTCTTCTGCAGCTGATCGCGCGGGGTGATCAGTTCCTCCTTGCGGGTGCCGGACTTCAGCACGTCGATGGCCGGGAAGATCCGCTTGTCGGCGACCTTGCGGTCCAGGATGATTTCCGAATTACCGGTGCCCTTGAACTCTTCGAAGATCACCTCGTCCATCCGGCTGCCGGTGTCGATCAGGGCGGTGGCGATGATCGAGAGGCTGCCGCCTTCCTCCACATTCCGCGCGGCGCCGAAGAAGCGCTTGGGGCGCTGCAGGGCGTTGGCGTCGACGCCGCCGGTCAGGACCTTGCCCGATGACGGGACGGTGGTGTTGTAGGCGCGGCCCAGACGGGTGACCGAGTCCAGCAGGATCACGACGTCGCGCTTGTGCTCGACCAAGCGCTTGGCCTTTTCGATGACCATCTCGGCGACCTGAACGTGGCGGGTGGCCGGTTCATCGAAGGTCGAGGCGATCACCTCGCCCTTAACCGTGCGCTGCATGTCAGTGACTTCTTCCGGACGCTCATCGATCAGCAAGACGATCAGGTAGCACTCGGGGTGGTTGGTCTCGATCGACTTGGCGATGTTCTGCAGCATCACCGTCTTGCCGACCCGCGGCGGAGCGACGATCAGGCAGCGCTGACCCTTGCCCAGCGGCGCCACGATATCGATGATCCGGCCTGAGCGATCCTTCACGGTCGGATCGGGAAGTTCCATGTTCAGGCGCTCTTCGGGATAGAGCGGCGTCAGGTTGTCGAAGTGGATCTTGTGTTTGACGTTGTCGGGGCTCTCGAAATTGATCAGGCCCACGCCGGTCAGGGCGAAATAGCGCTCGCCCTCGCGCGGGGCGCGGATGGCGCCGTCGACCGTGTCGCCGGTGCGCAGGCCATACTTGCGGATCTGCGACGGCGAAACATAGATATCGTCAGGACCCGGAAGGTAGTTGGCCTCGGGCGAGCGCAGGAAGCCGAAACCGTCCTGCAGCACTTCCATGGTGCCCGATCCCGAGATCTCCACGCCTTCCTCGGCGAGGGTCTTAAGGATCGCGAACATCATGTCCTGCTTGCGCATGGAGTTGGCGTTCTCGACCTCGAAGGTCTCGGCGAACGCCAGCAGGTCGGCCGGGGATTTCTCCTTCAGCTCCTGCAAAGACATCGTCTTGAGGCCAAGCGCGGCGACGGCGTCGCTGACGCCTGAACTTTCGTCTTCGCCGCCGTCCTCGGACTCGGCGCCGGAAACCTCGGCAGGAGTCGTGGTGTCGACGAGGGCTTCGGTCGGGGCGGAAACTTCGTTTTCGGTGTCTTCGGTCATGGTCAGACTCAAACGGGGGCGCGGACCACGCGAGGCGCGATCCGGCCGGAAGGGGATTTCATTCTCTCGCCGAACCCGGAGGCCCGACGAGCGCGTCATGACGACGACGCGGATCGATTGGGGAACGGACCTTCGGAGCCAGGCTCCAGGGGGCGCGCCAGGACGGGCGCCAGTCCGTGAAAGACATCAGGCCGAACGCGTGGCGTCAGGCCGGACGCCGATGGGAACCACATGCCGCGAGGCGGGTCAAGCGTCACCCGCCTCGCAGAGCCTGGCGCCTAGTGGTTTAGGAACTTGGTCGTCACCGACAGCACGATGATGATCGCCGCGATGAAGGGCAGCTCGTTGGTCATCCGCCAGAACTTTTCCGAGCGGGCGTTCTGATTGTCGGCGAACTTGCGGCGCGCACCGGCCATGAAGCCATGCCAGCCGAACAGGAACAACAGGGCGGCGATCTTGGTCAGCACCCAGGGCTGCAGCAGGAAGCTCCAGCCGCGAATGACGCTGTCGGCGAAGACCAGACCGAGGCCGAAGACCAGGGACAGGATCATGGCGGGATTGATGATGATACGCAGGATCCGCAATTCGGCCTGCTTGAACACCGTGTCCATCTTCGAGCCGGGCTCGACGCTCATGTGATAAACGAAGATCCTGGGCAACATCAGCATGCCGGCCATCCAGGCGATGACCGAAATGATGTGCAGGCCGCGCACCAGGTTGAAATTCTGGACCAGAAAATCAATCACGCCGCCGCTCCTTGCTTGCGGGGACACTTGGTCAGATCGCCGCTGCAGCGCCAATTACAGGCCGGAAGAACACCGTCACGCGGCAAGGCCGCTGTGACGGCCTTGGCCAGACCGTCGATGAAGGACGGCGTGACCCCCAGGGCGGCGACGCGGATATAGGCCGGGCAGCCGTTCTCGACCGCCAGTTCGCGATATTCATGATCCAGCTCGACCAGGGTCTCGATATGCTCGGAGACGAAGGCGATCGGTGTCACGATCAGGGCCAGACCTTGCTGGCTGGCCGCCCGGATCTCGTCATCGGTCGACGGGCCAATCCATTTCAGCGGCCCAACCCGACTTTGATAGCTAACCTTCCAGTCCCAGCCGTCACCCAGCCTGGCCGCCACGGCGGCGGCGGTCGCCTCGATCTGTTTCTGATAGGGGTCGCCGGCCAAAATCACCTTCTCGGGCAGACCGTGGGCCGAAAACAGCAGGCGGGCGGGCTTGGGACTGCCAGCCTTCTCATAGGCCTCTCGGATCAACTGAGCATGGGTCTCGATCAAGGCGTCATCGGTCGGATAGCAACAGACCGTGTGGGTCCGACCCCCGCCGCGATAGGCCTTGTTCCACGCCTTCAGGGATGACCCGGTCGTCGTCGTCGAGAAATGCGGATAGAGCGGCAGCAGCACGATCTCGTCCGGGGCCCAGGCCTTGACGGCCTTGGCGGTCTGTTCGGTCAGCGGCTTCCAGTAGCGCATGGCGATGAAGCACTTGGTATCCGCGTCCGGCAGGGCCTTGGCGAGGTCGGCCTCCAGCGCAGCGGCCTGTTTTTCGGTCTCGGGCAACAGCGGCGAGCCGCCGCCCATGATGGCGTAATTGGCCTTGGCGCTCTTTTCGCGGGTCGTCGAGATCAGGGCCGCGATCGGATAGCGAATGATCGCCGGCGCGCCGATGATGGCTTCATCGCGAAACAGGTTGAACAGGAACGGCCGCACCGCGTCCGGGCCGTCGGGTCCGCCCAGATTGAACAGGACGACGGCGATCTTACGACGCGGGTTCATTTGCCGGTCACTCGCGCCAGGACCTGTTCAACATGGGCGATGGGCGTGTCGGGCAGGATGCCGTGGCCCAGATTGAAGATATAGGGGCCCTGCCCCCATTGCTCGATCATCTGATCCACCCGGCGAAGGAGTTGGTCGCCGCCGGCCCGCAGCAGCAGGGGATCCAACGCGCCCTGGATCGGCTTGATCTTCTGGATCCTCCGACCCATCGCCGCGCTGATCTGGGTGTCGAGGGCCACGCCCTGAACGGGGACCACCTCGGCATAGGTTTCGACCAGGGCGCCGGCCCCGCGCGGGAAGCCGATGACCGGAACCGTGATCCCACGATCGCGCAGGCCCTTCAGGATCGCGATATGCGGCTGGATCACCAGGCGCTCGAACTGGGGTTCTGACAGACCCTCGGCCCAGCTTTCGAACAGCTTCAGCACCTGGGCCCCGGCCGCGACCTGCATGGCCAGATAGTCCACCGTCGCCTCGACCAGGATGGTGATCAGCCGATCCAGCGCCTCGGGGTTTTGATAGGCATAGGTCCGCGCGCCGACGCGATCGCTGGACCGGCCCTCGATCATGTAGGTCGCCACGGTCCAGGGCGCGCCGGCGAAACCGATCAAGGCCCGTTCCGGCTCCAGCGCCGCCCGCACCCGGGTCAGGGTTTCACCGACCTTGGACAGGGCCGCGCCGGCTTGACTGGCCCGCTCGGCCATCGAGTCCAGCGACGGCAGTTCGCCCAGCTTGGGACCCTCGCCGGCCTCGAACCAGACCTTCTGGCCCAGGGCGCCGGGGATCAGCAGGATGTCGGCGAAAACGATGGCCGCATCATAGGGAAACCGCCGCATTGGCTGCAGCGTCACCTCGGCGGCCTTTTCCGGATCGAAGCAGAAGCTGATGAAGTCCGGCGCGGTGGCGCGGACGGCGCGGTACTCCGGCAGATAGCGACCCGCCTGGCGCATGAACCACACGGGCGGATGGTCGAAGGACTGGCCCGACAGGACCGACAACAGCTTGGGCGTTACGGAGAGCGTCATGCACGGCGTTAAATCCCGTCCCGCTCTCCGGCTCAAGCCCGAACGCCTATCTTCATTTCTTAATAAGATCTTAAGTTTGGAAGTAGGAGAGGCTGGGCAAGTGCGAACTGGGGAAAACCGGCCCGCAACCCTGCAAGCCCACACCTCGTCCAAGCTTGTGCCCACGATTCCCCACAGGGGGAAGACGCCCTGTTAACCCTGGGGATGGATCGCTACCGCCTTGCGTTCCTTAATGAATGATTAATGACACCGAGCAGCATTAGGATCTCGTTAACCTTTTTTCCCGTGCCACGGGATCACGGCGATCCAAGATCGAGGGATGCGGCTTGGGCTTGGGGATGTTACGCGGTCAATGCGGCCGTTGATCACAGCGGCGACATGACATGACGCTTAGGGGCGGTTTCGGCGCCCGGGCGTCCCCAGAGGCAGGCCAAGTGGTTAAGCAACCGTTAACGGATGATCCACAGGAAGGTTCGACGGCGGGGGCCGAGGGCGACCGTCCCGCGCCGCGTTTCGCGACCTATTTCCATATTCATCTGGTCTCCGACTCCACGGGCGAGACGCTCAACGCCATGGCGCGGGCGGTGTGCGCCCGGTTCACCGACATCCTGCCCATCGAGCACATCTACGCCCTGGTGCGCTCCACCCGGCAGCTTGATCGGGCGCTCGAGGAGATCGCCGGCGCGCCGGGGGTGGTGATGCACACCATCATCGACGCGGGTTTGCGCACGGCGCTCGAGGAAGGCTGTCGCCGCCTCGAAATGCCCTGTATCGCGGCGCTGGACCCGGTGGTCAGCGCCATGTCGCGTTATCTTGGCGCGCGGATCTCCACCCGGGTCGGCGCCCAGCACACGCTGAACAACGACTATTTCGACCGCATCGACGCCCTGGACTATGCGATCGCCCATGATGACGGCCAGGGGGGTCAGGACCTGACCCGGGCCGACGTCATTCTGGTGGGGGTGTCGCGCACCTCCAAGACCCCGACCTGCATCTATCTGGCCCATCGCGGGGTGCGCGCCGCCAATGTGCCGCTGGTGCCCGGCCGGCCCCCGCCCAGCGACCTGTTCGAGCTGAAGAACACCCTGATCGTCGGGCTGATGACCACGCCCGATCGGCTGATCCAGATCCGCCGCAACCGGCTCCTCTCTCTGAAGGAGGATCGCGAGAGCGACTATATCGACACCGACGCGGTGCGCGCCGAGATCATCGCCGCCCGCCGCCTGTTCGAGAAGATGGGCTGGCCGATCATCGACGTCACCCGCCGCTCGGTCGAGGAGACCGCCGCCGCGATCATCAATCTGTTGTCAGGCGGCCGCGGCCAGGTCGAGGTGTTGGGGTGAGCCGCACGGCCGTCACCCTGGCGTCCAGGAGCGCGGCGCGGCAGGCGATCCTGCGCGACGCCGGCGTCGCGTTCGAGGCGGTCGTCGCCGGCGTCGACGAAGACGCCGCCAAGGCCGGCTTGCTGGCCGAGGGCGGTTCGCCGCGCGAGGTCGCCGACGCCCTGGCCGAGATGAAGGCGGTCAAGGTCTCGACCAAGCGGCCGGGCCTGGTGATCGGCGCCGACCAGACCCTGGATTTCGCCGGGCGGCTGATCGACAAGGTCGAGACCCTGGATCAGGCCCGGGCCCTGCTGCTGGAACTGCGCGGAAAGACCCACAAGCTGCATTCGGCCGTGGTCGTGGCCCAGGGCGGCCGGCCGATCTGGCGGGTGGTGCAGAGCGCCAAGCTGTCGGTGCGCCCCTTTAGCGACGCCTGGCTCGACGGCTATCTGGCCCGGCGCGGCGAGCACATCCTGCACTGTGTCGGCTGTTACGAGCTGGAAGGCGAAGGCGTGCAGCTGTTCGACGCCGTCGACGGCGACTATTTTACCATTCTGGGCCTGCCCCTGGTGGGTCTGCTGGACTTTCTGCGTCTTCATGGAGCGCTCGAAACATGAGCCCGTCCCCAGAGCGCGCGATCACTGGACCCGCAATCACCGGGGCGGCGATCGTCGCCGGAGTGTGCGGCGCGCCGATCCGCCATTCGATGAGCCCGTTGATCCACAATGCCTGGATCGCCGCCGCCGGCCTGGACGCCGTCTATGCGCCGTTCGCCCCGACGGAGGATCGCTTCGAGACCTTCATCGACGGCCTGCGCGGCGGGGCGGTGCGCGGGCTGAACGTCACCATCCCGTTCAAGGAACGGGCCCTGGCCTTGGCCGACACCGCCAGCGACCTGGCCCGGATGGCCGGGGCGGCCAATCTGCTGATCTTCGAGTCCGACGGGACGATCCAGGCCGACAATACCGACGGTCCCGGCCTGCTGGGCGCGATCGAGGCCCAGGCGTCCGGCTATGATGTCGCCGCGGCTCCCGTGGTGGTGCTGGGCGCCGGCGGCGCGGCGCGCGGCGCGATCGCGGCCCTGCTGCTGGCCGGCGCGCCGCAGGTCAGCCTGATCAATCGCACCCTGGCCCGCGCCCATGAGCTGGTCGAAACCTTCGGCTCGCGGGTCGTGGCCGTGCCAGAAGAGGACCTGGCCGATCACCTGACGCAGGCGGGGCTGGTGATCAACGCGACGTCCCTGGGCCTGGGCGGCGGCGCGGGTCCCGGCGCCCAGCTGGATTTGACCCCGCTCGAGGCGGTTGTCGTTGACATGGTCTACAAGCCGCTGCGCACCGAATTCCTGCGCCGCGCCGCCGCCGCCGGTCGCCGCACGGTGGATGGCCTGGAGATGCTGCTGCGCCAGGCGGTCCCGTCGTTCGAGGCCTTCTACGGCCAGGCCCCGCCCGCCGAGGTCGATGTCCGCGCCCTGGCCCTGCGTCATCTGGGAGAGGCCTGAACCATGATCATCCTGGGTCTCACCGGCTCGATCGGCATGGGCAAGTCGACCACCTCGGCGATGTTCGAGGCCTTGGGCGTTCCCGTCTATGATTCCGACGCCGCCGTGCATGCGCTGTACGCCGTGGGCGGCGCGGCGGTCGCGCCCGTCGAGGCGGCCTTTCCCGGGGTGGTCGTCGACGGCGCCATCGATCGGGCCCGGCTGAGCGCCGCTGTCCTCGGCGATCCCGAGGCGCTGGCGAAACTGGAGACCATCGTCCATCCGCTGGTCGGGGCCCATCGCCTCGGCTTTTTCGAGCACGCCGCGACCGACGGCCACGACATCGTCGTGCTGGACGTGCCGCTGCTGTACGAGACCGGCGGCGACAAGAAGGTCGACAAGGTGGTGGTGGTCTCGGCCCCGGCGCAGGTCCAGCGGGCCCGGGTTCTGGCCCGGCCCGGCATGGACGCGGCCAAGTTCGAGGCCATACTGGCCCGTCAGACACCCGACGCCGAGAAACGCGCCCGGGCCGATTTCGTCATCGACACCGGTCAGGGTCTGGATCACGCCCGTCAACAGGTCGTCGCCATCCTCCACAGCCTGCGACATCCTGGGTGACTTGAAGGGGCCGCCGAACCGGCCCATTGAATCACCATGGCCCGGGAAATCATCCTCGACACCGAAACCACCGGCTTTGATCCGAAGACGGGCGACCGCCTGGTCGAGATCGGCTGTATCGAGGTCCTCGACTTCATGCCCACCGGCAAGTCGTTCCACGAATATTGCGATCCGCTGCGCGACATGCCGGCCGAGGCCCAGAAGGTTCACGGCCTGTCGAGCGAGTTCCTGACCGGCAAGCCCCGGTTCGAGGCGATCGCCGACAGGTTCCTGGAATTTGTCGGCGACTCCGTCGTGGTCGCGCACAATGCCGCCTTCGACCGCAGCTTCGTCAATTTCGAGCTGCAGAAATGCGGACGCGGCATCCTGCCCGAAAGCCAGTGGGTCGACACCCTGGCCATGGCCAAGAAGCGCTTTCCGGGCATGTACAATTCGCTCGACGCCCTGTGCAAACGCTACAAGATCAGCCTGGAAAGCCGCGACAAGCACGGGGCCCTGATCGACGCCCACCTGCTGGCCGAGGTCTATCTGGAACTGCAGGGCGGCAAGGAACGCGCCCTGGAACTGACCGCCGTGGTCACCGCCGAGATGACCGCCCAGCTGTCGGCCGGGGCCTATGGCGCCCGTCCGCGCCCCCTGGCCGCGCGCTCCACCCCGGCCGAGCGCGAGATCCATGTCGAATGGATCCAGTCCACCCTGAAGGACAAGGCCGTGTGGGTGAAACTGGGTCTGGTCGACCTGCCGCATTGATCATCGGCTCCTGAAGGCCATCGCTGGACACGATCCGCCCTCTCGCCCCCTCCGCGCCTGCGGCGCTTCTCCCCCGGAGGGCGAAGATGAATTCATCCGCCCCCTCCGGGGGCGGACGGTCGCGAAGCGACCCGGTGGGGGCAAGTCTGATTGGCCTCGCGCGGCATGACCGCTGAGTGGGTGGGGAGGCTGCGAAGCGGCCGGGACGACCCCGGAGACCGTGATGTGTTTTTGCGTTTCGGCTCGACCTGTCCGCTTCGCACAAGCTGTTCTTGACCGTGAGGATGGTCCGCCCGCGAGCGCTTT